>NZ_JBYNRX010000090.1:0-55057 GCF_057785375.1 Roseiflexus sp. | reverse complement strand
GCCCCGGGCGTCGTGTCCACCAACACCGGCGGGCGTTGGAAATCATTCGCCAGCATCAACGGCCGCGGCTGCATCCCGGCCAGCCGCGCCAGGAAACGGTCCGGGATCAATTCCCGCCGCAGATTGTGATGCGTGGCAATTTCATTGTAATAACCGCGCGCCAACGCAATCCGCGTTTCCGTATCCGCCAGCTCCCGTTGCACACGCAAAAACGATTCCTGCGCCTTGAGTTCAGGGTAACGCTCCGCCAAGGCCATCAGCCGCCGGCCCACCGCGGCCGGGTCCGGCCCGGGTTCGCCCGGCGCCGTGGCCTGCATTTGCGCGCGCAACAACGCCAGCGTCTCCTGCACGTCGCGCTCATAATCCCGCAGCCCGCTCACCACCGCCACCCCCCGCGATACCGCCCGCAGGCGTGCCCGTCACCTGCGCCACGACCTGCACGCCGCCAACGCCCGCCCCCCTGCCACCCCCCGCGACCGCATGCGTCGCGCTCACGCAGACGCCCTTCGTTTCCCCCAAACCGCGACGTCAGGCGGCTCGTTTCACCTGTGCGGCTCCTCCCTGCCTTCTTCCGCCCGATCCAGCGTCGTATCCTGAAACGACGCAGGGTCCTCGAGCGGTTCGAGGTGGGTAAACACCGTTGTATTCGGCAGCGCCCTGCGCACATCGCGCTCGACACGCTCGAGCAGCGTATGCCCACGGCGGACGCTCCACGTTCCTGGCACCAGCACATGGAATGACACAAAACGCCGCGCCCCCGACTGTCGCGTGCGCAGGGCGTGAAACACGATTCCCTCATCACGGAATGGCGCCAGCGTCGCATCGAGCACGTTGCGTTCCGCCGTCGGCAGCGCCGTATCCATCAACCCCGCAACCGAACGGCGCAACAACTGCACTCCCGACCAGACAATATGCCCGGCGACTATCAGCGCGATCAGCGGGTCAAGGACATACCACTCCGTCAGACTGACCAGCGCCACACCCGCGATCACGCCAGCAGACGTGTAGACGTCGGTCATCAGGTGATGCGCATCGGCTTCGAGCGTGATCGACTCGTAGCGTCGACCGGCGCGCAACAGAATCTGAGCCACCACCAGGTTCACCAGCGACGCGATGATCGCAATCGTCAGACCCAGACCCGCTTGCTCAATCGGTTGCGGGTGCAGAATGCGCTGCACCGCCGCAAACGCAATACTCACGGCGGCAATGAGAATCAGCGCCCCTTCGACGCCGCTAGAAAAGTATTCCGCTTTCTCATGACCGTAGGTATGATCCTCATCGGGCGGTTGTACCGCAATCGTCAACGCAACCAGTGCAATGACCGCTGCTACCAGGTTGACCAGCGACTCCAGCGCATCCGATAACAAACCGACCGAGCCAGTCACCAGATAGGCGCCCGCTTTCAGCGCAATCGTGATAATTGCTGCCGCAATCGAGAGCCAGGCGAAACGAGTCAGTGAAGAACGTCCATTCATTGCGTCCGCCTTCCATTGCCAGAAACACCACCTGCCCTACGCGGGCGCAAGACACAAAGCGTGTCGGAAAACTCGCCTTAGAGCCTGTCCAGAAAAGATTCTTGGGTAGGCGAAGGCAATGCCTTCGCCTACCCGGCCACACTTCGGTCAGCGATTTTTCAGATAGGCTCTTATGTGGAGCGGCTGGCGTTGGCTTCGACAGGCTCAGCCAACGTCCGCCGCAAGACGGTCAACACGGGCAATGGGCAACACCTGGTTGATCGCTCTACAAACGCACTGGTGCATACCAGACACACTGCTCCTGCGCAACCCTTGCGAGTCGTGGTACACTGAAATTATGATTACAATGCCATCAGAAACGATTGCGGCAATCCACGATACACCGCATCGGCTGGTATTCGAGTTCGCCGGCGCCGGCAGCCTGGCGCTTTACTGGTTGCACTCCGTTCCCGGATCATCGCGCACCGTGCTCGAAGCGACCGACCGGTATGCAGGCGCATCACTCGCCGACCTGATCGGCAGAATGCCGGAAAAGTTCGTATCTGCCGATACAGCGCGCATGATGGCCGAGTTTGCCTACCGACGCGCCATGCGCCTGACCGATGGCAGCACACCTTGCCTCGGCGTCGCCTGTACCGCTACGATCGCCACCGAACGCGCCAAACGTGGATCGCACGGTTGTTCGATTGCTGTATACGATGGCGCGACACTGCGCTCCTTCGACCTTACGCTCACCAAAGGCGCACGCGACCGCGCCGGCGAGGAACGCCTCATCAGCCTGCTGATTATATGCGCAATCGCCGACGCTTGTAGCGTCACAGCGCCCGATCTTGCGCTGGAACCCTCCGAAACGCTGAACGCGCATGAGGAGACACACCCCGATCCGCTGACGCTCCTCTTACGGGGAGATATTGAGCGCGTTTTTGTCAGCATGGACGGGCGCGTTCATCTCGAAAGCGCGCCACCAGTTGCACTGTTATCCGGCTCATTCAACCCGCTCCACGCCGGACACGAACAACTGGCGCAGGCGGCGGCAACCCTGCTTGGCGCGCCGGTTGCATTTGAGCTTCCTGTCCTGAACGCCGATAAGCCGCCTCTGGGATATGCTGAACTGGAACGTCGTCTCGATCAGTTTCGTCGGCGCTACCCTGTAGTGCTGAGCCGCGCGCCGCTCTTCGTGCAAAAAGCGCGCCTGTTTCCAGGTTGCACCTTTGTAATCGGCTACGATACCGCCATTCGGATTATCGACCCACGCTACTACGATGGTGAAGCCGGACGCGACGCCGCCTTCGCCTTAATCGCCGCACAGGGATGCTCATTCCTGGTTGCCGGGCGCGTGAAAAACGGCGTCTTCCGCACCCTGGCGGACATCGATCTCCCCTCTCTGCTGCGTCCGCTCTTCCGTGAACTGCCAGAGCGCCTGTTCCGTGTCGATCTCTCCTCAACCGCCATTCGCAACGCCTACCGTGCGTAAGCGGCTACATATCCACCTGCCGCGGCATAACCGGCAGTTCATCGACGCGCACCGTCGGCGGAAGCGTGCAGGTCCACAGAATAACCTCCGCCACGTCCGTCGCCGTCATCAGTCGGCGGCGGAGTTCTTCAGGCGGGTTGAGCGGCTCGAGTTCAGTGTTGATCAGACCGGGGAAAATGGTCGTCACAAACACATTGTACGGGCGCAATTCTGCGCCAAGCGCCTGGCTGAGACCGTCGAGCGCAAACTTGGCGGCACAGAACGGCGCAATATTAGCGATACCGATTTTGCCCACACGCGACGCAATGTTGATGATTGTGCCGGAACGTTGCCGCTTCATATGGGGAATAACCGCGCGCGCTGCATAGAAGGCGCCATGCAGGTTGGTTTCGATGACCAGGCGAAAATCATCGTTGCTGAACTGCTCGAGCGGCGCAATCTTGTGCGTGACCCCCGCCGAGTTCACCAGAACATCGATCCGTCCAAACAGGTTCAATGTACTCTCGACCAACCGATCAACGTGTTCTGAGTCGGTCACATCGGTCGGAATGGCGACCGCTCTGCCCCCTTCTCCGGCAATTTCCGACACGAGCGTTTCAAGCCGCTCCCGACGCCGCGCTGCAGCAACGACCGTCGCCCCCTCACGCGCCAATCGCCGGGATGTTTCATAGCCCACGCCGCTCGACGCCCCGATCACAATGGCTACTCGCCCTTGAAGCCGCATACATCTCTCCCGCATTGGTGCACAATTCTCCTGAGAAGATTATACCTGTCGCTGCAGAAAGCGGCAACTCCGTTCTTCTTTTGTGGTGTGGGGGTCCAGGCATGAATTGTCAGACGGCAAGCAAGCGCGTCTCTGCTGCGCTGCGCCTCGGCTGGCGACTGAAGTCGCGCCGGGCGGGCGTTCCGCCGGGCGTCCACCTGCGTGGACACCGCCGGTCCCGTCCGCGCAGGCGGACGGTCGGCCACAGGTCCATCAGGGGCGATTTCAATCGCTGGCAGCCGGCGCGTCGTGTCCTGACAACTCATGCCTGCACCCGGTGTGGGGCAGCGGCTTTGCCGCCGCCCCACACCGCCTTAATCGGGAGCGCCACGCTCCCGCAGGTTCTGGCGAAGCCAGAAAACGCGCCACCGCGTAAGTCTTCTCTGGCAAGAGGAGCCGCGCAAACCTTGCGACGCACTATGCTACAATAGCGCTGCACCTTGAAGCGTCTGGTGGACGAGAAGGAGAACAGCCATGGCGAAAAAGACGATCCGCGACATCGACTGGAGCGGCAAACGCGCCCTTGTTCGAGTTGATTTCAACGTGCCGCTGGAGAATGGACAGATCACCGATGATACCCGCATTCGCGCAGCTCTTCCAACAATCCGCTATCTGCTGGAACATGGCGCGGCAGTCATTCTGATGTCGCACCTGGGGCGACCAAAGAACAAGGTCGTTGAAAGCATGCGTCTGGCGCCGGTCGTAGCGCGTCTGGCAGAGCTGCTCCCTGAAGCGAAGGCGGTCAAAGGCGCCCAGGTCACCACCGGTCCGGCGGCTGAGGCAGCGGCGCAGGACCTCAAGCCGGGCGAAGTGCTGGTGCTCGAAAACACCCGCTTCGATGCACGTGAAGAAGCCAACGACGAGAGCATGGCGCGCGAACTGGCGAAACTCGGCGATGTCTACGTCAATGATGCGTTTGGGTCAGCGCACCGTGCGCATGCCTCGACCGAAGGCGTGGCGCGATTCCTCCCTGCTGTCGCTGGTTTTCTGATGGAAGCCGAACTGGCCGCACTCCAGGGCGCGCTGGAAAACCCGGCCCGGCCCTTCGTCACGATCATCGGCGGCGCCAAGATCAGCGACAAGATCGGCGTGATCGAGAACCTGCTCGGCAAAGTCGATGCGCTGCTGATCGGCGGCGGCATGGCCAATACCTTCCTGCTTGCCCAGGGGTATGAGATGGGTGACTCGCTGGTCGAGCCGGATTCGGTTCCAACCGCCAGAGATCTGCTGGAGAAAGCGGCAAGCCGCGGAGTGCGCCTGATGCTGCCGACCGACGTTGTGATCGCTGATGCCTTCAGCGCCGATGCCAACCGCAAGATTGTGCCGGTTGGCGAAATCCCGCCCGGCTGGCGCGCGCTCGATATTGGTCCTGAAACGATCCGCGCCTACACTGAGGTGATCACAGGCGCGCAAACCGTCATCTGGAATGGACCGATGGGGGTGTTCGAACTAGCGCCATTCGCCGAAGGAACCCGCGCCATTGCCCAGGCAATGGCGAATTGTCCGGGAATGACGATCATTGGCGGCGGCGACTCGGTTGCGGCAGTGGAGCAGATGGGGCTTGCCGACAAGATCCGCCATATCTCGACCGGCGGCGGCGCCTCGCTCGAACTGCTGGAAGGGCGCGTACTTCCTGGCGTCGCAGCACTGAACGACGCATAACGTTCAGAGAGCACAGCGGAGAAAGGGCGCAGCCCCTCTCCGCTGCAACCGTTTCACGCCAGCCCTTCATTTTCGAGCCAGGCGTTCACAGCCGCATCATCGGCGGCAGGATTCCCGCCTGGAATATAGCGAAATCGGTCGCCGTAGCTTTCCATGATAAGCGCGCTGAGTTCCTGGTTCGCCTGGCTTTGATCGCCTTCGGTGATGGATACAACATTCCCGGTCTGCAGATCGAGAAATGAACTGATTGCCGGGTCTGTAAGCGCCAAAGCGATGCGAATTTGCTCTCGATTATATGTCGCTGCCACGCTCTATCCTCCCTTGCAGCGCCGCCTCGTCTGCGGCATTTCTCGTATTATCCGTCAGCACGCAGTGTGCAATGACCGACGAGCGATGCTGCTCATGGTATACGATAGAGGTTCGTAATGCAAACGCAGACACCACTCACGAGGTGCAGGCATGATGTGACCGGCGCTATCGCGCCCCTCCCGAAGCGGGGCTGGCGCCTGGCATCCAACCCGCTGGGGCGAGGGCGCTTCAGCGCCGGGCGACACAGCGGGACCGCCCGGATTTCGAGTTGGGTGCAGGCATGATATGTGAGACGAAACCTTGCACGGTGCATGTGCGTACTTCTTGCGGGATGGTAAAAGCGCATGGCGGAGCATGCTGACGAAGATACACTGATCAAACGCTCTATCGACGGGGATCACGCCGCCTTCGCGCAACTGATGGAACGCTATGCAGGCGCAGTGTTCAATCTGGCGTACCGTATGCTGGGGAATGCGCACGAGGCGGAAGACGCCAGTCAGGAGATATTTCTGAGAGTCTATACGAATCTGGCGCGCTTCGATCAGGAGCGAAGGTTCTCGACATGGTTGTTGTCGATCGGTTCAAACTATTGTATTGATCGGCTGCGGCGGCGACGCTTCGCGTGGTTGACGTTGGACGACACAGTACTGACCATTCCCAATCCAGGGAAAGGACCAGAACACAGCGCCATCGAGCGTGAGGAACGCGATGCCGTCCAAAAAGCGCTCCTGCGCCTGCCGCCCGCCTACCGCGAAATCGCTGTGTTGCGCTACTGGAACGACCTGTCGTATGAAGAGATCTGTGACGTGACCGGCTTGCCGGAGAGCACGATCAAGACACGATTGCACCGCGCGCGCCGTATGCTTGCCGATGCGCTCCGCGCCGAGAGCGTGGTTCAGGAAGAACTGCCATCGTAGAACCTGGCGAGGACTGTATGGCTTCGATTGATCACGACGATACATTCCGTGATGTGCTGGCACGCAGCGGCGCGCTCGAGCATCACGAACCAACTGTTGACCTGGTGGCGTCTACGATGCGTCGCCTGCCCAAGGCGCCGCCCCGTGTCGTCGCTCGACGCGCCGCGGCTCGCCAGATCCTCCGCCGGGCAATCACCCTCCTGGCAGTAGTGCTGCTGCTTGCTCCGACAACAATCGGTGCGTTCAATGTGATGCGTGGTACTGAGAGTCCAATGGGAACGATTGCCAGTGCCGCCGGTCAGGTGAACGTGCGCGCCGCACTCCTTGCAGCAACCGGTCAGCGTTTTGACGTTTCGGTGATCCGCGGGCTGGTTGTCGCGTTGTCCTGGCTCGTGCAGATGGCGGCAGTCGTGCTGACCATCGGGTTCTGGCCGCGCCGTAGCGCTGCTGCCGGAATGACGTTGTTGACGGCGCCATTGCAAGCGCTGGGAATCGGTTTTCTGGCAACCGCTGCGTTGGGTGTGGTCGCTGCATTGTTGCTGTTTCTGCTCACCGCCACCGTTATTGGGCTGCCGGTCGCTGCTTTGGTGGTATTGCTGGTGCACATCCCCATCGCACTCGGCATTGCAGTCGGCGCACGCGCTTTGGGGCTGCGCCTTTCCGGTCATTATCCGACTCACGATTTCGACCGCAACCTGATCGCAGCCGCCGCAGCGTTGGCCTTGCCAGCCGCCCTCGCAATGCTCTTCTCCGCATCCGCAGCGTTTCTGACGCTCTACCTGCTGGCGATGCCCGGCATCGGCGCCCTGATCCTCAGTCAGGGAGGCATGCGTCCGCTCCTGGCTGCTCACACCTCCCACAACCGACGCTGAAACGTCGAGAGAAACTCCACACCCTCGTCGGTCACGAGCACATCTTCTTCGATGCCGATATATCCGGCAGAAGTGACGACGCCGAGTTCGAGGGTGTAGACATTCCCTGCCTCGACCTGCATCTCCGGCGTGCAACCATAGCGTGGCCAGCGCGGACCGAGCAACGGACCGCCGTCGTGACAGGCGCGCCCCAGCCCGTGCCCCAGTGCATGCCGGTACTCTTCATACCCGGCATCGACAATGACCCGGCGCGCCGCTGCGTCCACTTCGTAGCCGCGCACGCCAGGGCGCAGCGCCGCCGCGCCTGCCTCGATCGCCCGCACCACGGTGTCGAAAGCGCGCTGAACGTCAGGCGGTGGCGCTGCTTCGCCAGGACGTCGCACATGCCACATGCGCTGAATGTCCGAACAATACCCTTCAAGCTGCACACCAAGATCGATATGCACCAGATGCCCCGGCTGAACCACAATGTCGTCGCGTGGAGCGCCGTGACCGGCTTCCGATTTAGGACCGCTGTTCACGATCGGGCAGGCGTCCCATGCCCAGGCGCTCGCCAGGCCGCGGCGGCGGAACTCCTCGTGAACGAAGGCGGCGATCTGCGCCTCGCTAACGCCAGGACGGATCTGTTGCCCGACCAGATTGACGATCTCTTCAGTGACGGCGACAGCAGCGCGAATACGCTCGACCTCGGCAGGCGTCTTGCGTGAACGCAACTTCGCCAGCAACGGCGCGGCGCTCACGAAACGCGCCGGAAATGGCGTATCTGCCAGGAGGTCGCAGAGATGCAGGAACATGCCGTGGGTCAGACCATCAGCCGTCGGATCGTCGAGACTATAGTTCAACCCGATCGTCAGCGGATCGAGGCGGCGCAGGGCATCGACCAGATGATCACGGATGCTTTCGTCATAGCCGATGATCGTCTGAAACAGACCCGACGCACGCACACCAGCAACGTCGTAGCGCCCGACGATCGCAACGCGCTGCCCATCGCACCCAAAGATAAACGCCGAGTCCCACGTCACATCAACGCCAACCACGAGTTCGATGCCGGGATCAGGGCGAATCACGCTCTCGCGAACAAAGATAAGCCAGGCATCGAGACCGGTTTCGGCAAGCAACGCCTCCGCTTGAGCGGCTTTCTGATGGTAAAGCATAGTCATCATTTCTATCGCACACGGGTGGAAGGAGCCAATGCGATGCACGCATTGAAGTCACGCGCTGCTAGCCCGATGTCTCCGTTCCCTATGGAATGGCAGGTCCACTCGCCAGGAATACCCCGCCAGCAACGCCGCCACAAAGACTCCTGTCGCAAACAGCACGTTGGGAAGCGATTGCTGCCGAAACGATATCATGAGCGCCACTGCAACAACCACCACTGCCAGCAACCATACCACAAAAGCGGCTTGCCGCACGAATTGCCCAAGGATAAGAATAAGCAGCATGACAGTGATACTCAACAACAAGGCAGACAGTCGCGGAGTCATTGTTTCCATCGATACTCTCCTTGTTCAAGCGACAAACGTCATTCTGTCACATGATATTTGTCATCGTGCCAACCTTCAACCTTCACACCTTCAACCTTCACACCTTCACACCTTCATACCCTCAACCTGTAGAGACGTGGCGGTGCAACGGAGACGTGGCGGTGCAACGTCTCTACCGCGCACCCCTCTCGCCTCTCGCCTCTCGCCTCTCCCCTCTCCCCTCTCGCCTCTCCCCTCTCGCCTCTCGCCTCTCGCCTCTCGCCTCTCCCCTCTCCCCTCTCCCCTCTCGCCTCTCGCCTCTCGCCTCTCGCCTCTCGCCTCTCCCCTCTCCCCTCTCCCCTCTCCCCTCTTGCCCCGCAATCATTCCAACAGCCGCGTCACGCTGCCTCCCTGCAACGTGCGCTGTTCGAGACGCTGCGCCAGCCAGTTCTGGTGGCGCAGGCGACGCCCTAATGATACCGCAAGGTTCTGCATCAGGCGCATCCCCAGCGCCGGGTCATCTTCGGCGAGCGTGTTCAACGCCTCGCGCGTCAGCGCCAGCACCGTCGTCGGTTGATCACCAGCGCGCAGATCGGCGCTGCGCTCCACATCTTCGAGCAATCCCAGTTCCCCGGCGACCTGCCCATTCTGCATGAAGGCGATCCGCACCGGCGGCTGCCGCACCCCGCCGATCGGGACAGGATCGAGCCAGACTTCGAGCAACCCGTCCTGAACAATGTACATCTCATCACTGCGCGCACCAGCGGCAGCCAGACGTTCGCGCGGCGCCAGCACACGCCGCTGCAACAGCGTCGCCAGGCGCAGGCGTTGCGCCTCGTTCAGATGCCCGCCGATCTCGGAATTGTTGAGAAACTGTGCGATGGCACGCAGTTCACCAATATCGCGCGAATCGGCAGGCAACGCAACCCCCGCCGGCGGCAGACCGAGAAAAAGGGCAATGTGACGCAACGTCGCATCCGGCTGCTCGAATTGGGGCCAGTGACCGGCATTCGGAATGATCCGCAGGTCGGCGGCGGGCCACTCGGCAGCGACTACTCCGGCATCGCGCAGTGGAACAATGTTGTCCTCCGCGCCCCAGATGACGAGCGTCGGCGGTTCGACCGCCGAAAGCCTCCCGCGCAGATCGCCCTGACGCATCGCCTGAAAACAGACGCCGCGCATACGCCCCTGTCCGGGACGGCGCGCATCGGCGCGGATGCGCTGATAGTCCTCTTCCGACACCTGCGCGCGCTCGGCAAAGTTCGACGGCTTGAGCAGGAAATCGGTGTAATCAAGCGGCGTTTTGGCGAGCAGGTGCAACAGCCATTCGAGCGGCGGGAACCGCTCTGCCAGGACATGCGGACCGATCAGCATGTTCACCCGTGTCGAGAGTCGTCCGCTCAACGCCGGATTGAGCAGCACCATGCGCTCGACGAACAGCGGGTAACACAGCGCCAGCGTTGCGCTGATCTGCCCGCCCATCGAATGACCCAGGAGCAACACCGGTTGGTTTGGGCTGAAATACTCGATCAGGTGCGCGACGAGATCGGCATACCCCCTGATCGTCGGCGGGTGCAATGGCGCCGGCGAACGTCCGAAGCCGGGCAAGTCGATGGCAACACAGCGATACCGACGGCTCAGCGCGGGCAGGATGGGTTTCCACGTATACGACGAACTCGCCCAGCCGTGGATGAGAAATGCATACGGAGCGTTCTCAGGACCGGTTTCTTCGAGATAGATCGTTTGGTCGTCGATGGTATACAGCGCCATAGGGTCGTCCCGTTCTCTCTCGATCCGGCAAAGCGCCGACCCTCCTCTCTATCACTGATTGTAGGAAATTGCAGACGCCGGGTACAGGGCATCGGCTTACAAAACAATAACATAATCGCCGGAAAAAGGGGCATGTTGTGGTTCAGCAACGAAGAGGGAAGCGATTGCGACTTGAAGATAACCCTGCGATGCGGCATACTGAAGAGGCCGATCCGCGCATGGCTTAGATCGAGGTGTTGACCATGATTGATTTTCAGACAACCTATCTTGGTTTGTCATTGAAGAACCCGATTGTCGCTTCGTCATCGCCGCTCTCAAAGCGCATCGACAATGTTCGTCGCCTGGAAGAAGCCGGCGCCGCAGCCATTGTTCTTTTCTCGCTGTTTGAAGAGCAGATCACGCACGAGGCGCGCGAACTCGACTACTACCTCGACCGGGGCGCCTACAGTTTCGCCGAATCGCTGACGTATTTCCCCGATCTGGAACAGTACAACCTGGGGGTCGAGCCGTACCTCGAGCACATCCACACGCTGAAGCAGCGGGTCAGCATTCCGATCATCGCCAGCCTCAACGGGCCATCGGACGGCGATTGGGTGGAATATGCGAACAAGGTGGAACAGGCGGGCGCCGATGCCCTGGAACTGAACCTGTATTTCCTGACGACCGACCCGGATATCACCGGCGCCGCCATCGAAGAGCAGTACCTGCGCCTCGTCCGCGACGTGTGCAGCCGGGTGACGATACCGGTAGCGGTCAAGATGAGTCCGTTCTTCAGCAGCATTGCGAATATTGCGAAGCAGTTCAGTGAAGCAGGCGCACGAGGACTCGTGCTCTTCAACCGCTTCTATCAGCCGGACTTCGACCTGGAGGCGTTGGAAGTCGTGCCAAATCTGAAGTTGAGCACCTCTGACGAACTACGCCTGCCGCTGCGCTGGATCGCCATCCTCTATAGGCGCGTCAAGGCGGATCTGGCGTTGACCAGCGGCGTCCATACGGCGGAAGACGTGTTGAAAGCCGTGATGGCCGGCGCTCGCGTGGCGATGATGACATCCGAGTTGCTGGCGCACGGCATTGATCGTATTCCCGCCATTCTGAACGATATGCGCGCGTGGATGGAAGAGCACGAATATGAGTCGGTTGAGCAGATGCAGGGAAGCATGAGCCAGCAAGCCGTCGAGAACCCATTAGCCTTCGAGCGGGCGAATTACATCAGAGCGCTGAGTTCCTTCGGGTAGGACCTTGAGGCTTCTCACACCCCATACGATCAGGATGTGGTTCCGCTCATCCTGGACTGCGGAGGCAAGGCTTCCGCAGTCCTTTTTTGCGTGATTGACATCTTCCGGTATCATATGCGTTGTCTGATATCTATCCCAGAAAGGACTCCACCAGTGCCTTCGATTGCGGTCATTGGAGCGGGAAGCATCGTCTTCACCCGCAATCTGATGAACGACGTGCTGCTGACGCCAGCGTTGCAGGAGAGCGACATTCGCCTGATGGACATCGACGAACGACGTCTGCGTCAGGCGCGCGACCTGGTTCAGACCATGATCGACCGGCGCGGTCTCAAGGCGACGCTACTCGCCACGACCGATCGGCGCGATGCGTTGCGGAATGTCGATTACGTCATCACAACGTTCCAGCAGGGAGGATTGGAGGCGTATGCGCTCGATATCGAAATCCCGCAGAAGTACGGCATCGAGCAGTGTGTCGGCGATACGCTCGGTCCGGGGGGCGTCTTCTGCGGTCTGCGCACTATTCCAGTACTGCTCGAATTGTGCAACGACCTCGATGATGTCGCTCCGGATGCGCTAATTCTGAACTATGTCAACCCGATGGCGATCAATTGTTGGGCTATCGAACAGGGCACAGGTCGCCCCTGCGTCGGGTTGTGCCACAGTGTTCAGGGCACGAGTGCAATGCTGGCAGACTGGATCGGCGTGCCGTATGAAGAGGTGGTCTTCCGCTGTGCGGGGATCAACCATCAGGCATTCTTTCTCGAATTTCGCCACGGTGACGAAGACCTCTACCCACGCATTTTTGCCGCCGCTGAACGCCCCGACATTTATGGCGCAGAACCGGTACGCATCGATCTGATGCGGCATTTCGGCTACTTCGTGACCGAGTCGAGCGGCCACGCAAGCGAATATACGCCGTTCTTCCGCAAACACGCGCAGATGGTCAACGAAGAACTCGTCCCGCGCTTCACCAATCCGCACGACCGCTGGTTCGACTTCGGGCGCACGGGCGGGTACCTGCGGCACTGCCGCGAACGCCTGGATCGGGCAGAAGAAGACATCGGGTCGTTCATCACCGGTCAAACGCCGCTGCCCACTCAACGGAGCCAGGAGTACGGCGCGTTGATTCTCGAAGCAATCGAGACGAACCATCCTATCCGAATCAATGGCAATGTGCCCAACGACGGTTTGATTCCCAACCTTCCCCACGGTTGCTGCGTCGAAGTGCCGTGTATGGTTGATGGCAATGGCATTCAGCCCACCCGGATCGCTGATTATCCTCCCCAACTGGCGGCGCTGAATCGCACCAATATCAACGTTCAGGAGTTGACCGTCGAAGCGGCGCTGAGCGGAAGCATCGAAGCAGTGTACCATGCAGTCTCGCTCGATCCGTTGACCGGCGCCGTCTGCACGTTGCCCCAGATTCGCGCTATGGTCGATGAGATGCTGGCAGCGCAAGCGGCATGGCTGCCGCAGTTTGTTCGATGATGAAGGAGGCAACCTCATATGGAAACGATGGCGCCTGCACCTGTCGCCCGCCGCGCCGGACGCCTGCGGCGAATAGCAGTCTCTGCAACTGCGATCCTGGTTGCGCTCGTACTCACGCTCTACCTCGGCATCTCGACCTATGCCGCCAGCATTCTGACCATGCCACAGCGCGATGCAACGGTCAACACGCCCGCAACCTTTGGCGCACGCTTCGAGGAGGTGCGTTTCCCGGCGCGCGGCGGAGATGTGGACATTGCTGCATGGTACCTGCCGCAGCCAGACGCCTCGCGCGCCGTAATCCTCGTCCACGGCAAAGACAGCAGCCGCTCGACAGAGTTTCAGGGGCGCTTCAGTGAATTTGCTGCTCGCCTCCACGAACGCGGGTTTGTCGTCCTGATGATCGACCTGCGCGGGCACGGCGCAAGCGGCGACGCGCGCTTCAGTTTTGGGCTGGCTGAACGGCGCGACATTCTTGGCGCCGTCGATTGGTTGATGGCGCAGGGGTTCCGCGCCGGAAGCATCGGCGTACTTGGCGTATCAATGGGGGCCGCCTCTGCGATCGGCGCTGCGGCCGAAGACCCGGCGATCGGTGCGCTTGTGGCGGATTGCAGCTACGCCGAGATCGCACCGCTTATGCAGCGCCACTGGAGCACTGCCAGTGGCTTGCCGGATATTTTCCTTCCCTCGACCCTTTTCATGGGACGATTCGTTCTGGGGATGGACCTGACGACCGCGCAGCCGGTCACCGAGATTGACGATATTGCGCCGCGACCGGTGCTGATCATCCACGGCAGCGCCGACGCATTTACTCCGGTGGAGCATGGTCGCGCCCTGGCTGCCGTAGCACCCGACGCCGAATACTGGGAAGTGCCCGGCGCCGGACATGCCCGATCCTACGAGACTGATCCACAACAGTATGTTGATCGGGTTGCGTCTTTCTTCAGGCGGCATTTGAGGGGCGTCGAGAACTGAGAACTGAGAATTGAGAACTGAGAACTGAGAATTGAGAACTGAGAACTGAGAACTGAGAATTGAGAACCGGATCGTAGCACTCCGGGGCGGTTGCCGCGAACGCGCAACTCCTGTACAATATGCGCGTGGTATCGGCGTTCTTGTGCAATGTGGCTCTCTATGTCAGCCCTCAGTCGCTTTGAAGCGTTCATGGAGAATATCGTCGAGGGATCAGTCGCGCGGCTGTTCCGTAGCCCGGTGCAGCCTGCCGAGATCGCCAAACGCCTCGAACGAGCAATGGAAGCCAATCAGACAGTGAGCATCCGGCGCATTCTGGTACCAAACTACTATCGCGCCTTCCTGCACCCGCAGGACTTCGAGGCATTCAAGCCGATCCGCATCGAGGTCGAGCGCGAGATGGCGACCTATCTGGCGGAACTGGCGCAGGAACGCGGGTTCAGCATGGTCGAACACCCGCGCGTCGAACTGGTCGCCGATGCTGGCGTGCCGCGACGGACGATCCAGGTGGTGGCGGAAACACAGGCAGCGCCGGCCATGCCAGATCAGAGCGGCGACACCCAGGTCATTCCGGCGCAGGTCGCGGCGGCGCCGGCGGCGCGCGCTCGCCTGCTGCTGGCGACGCCCACCGGCACGCATGTCATTCCGCTCGATAGCACATCCATGACGATTGGACGCGGGCTGAACAACGATATTATTCTGGAAGATGCGCGTGTATCACGCAACCACGCCCAATTGCGCTATAAATCGCGCCGTTTCTGGCTGACCGACCTTGGCTCTACGAACGGCACCTTCGTCAACGGCGAGCCGGTAACGGAACGCGCCTTGCGGGACGGCGACATCATCTCGCTTGGCGGGCTGGAACTGACGTTTCGCCACGCGGAGCGTTAAGCGCCGGTCAACCGCTGCGAACTGCTGGCATACCTATGTTCGATTTTGCCAACGCCTCGATTGACGCTGTGCTGCTCGTGCTGCGCGTGGCCGTCGTGCTGCTCCTCTACTTCTTTCTCTGGCAGGCGCTGCGCGTCATGATCCGCGAACTCGCAGTGATCGGGCAGACCGGTCAGGTTCCAGCAGCGCATAGCCCGTATGGTCATCTGGTCGTGCTGCGCAGCGGCCAGAGCGGAGTGGCTGTCGGCAAAATGTTCCCGCTCAGCCCGAGCACGATCATCGGGCGCAGCATGGAGCACTGCGAGATCGCCCTGAACGACTCGTTCCTGTCGCAGCAGCACGCTCGCCTCGAATTGCGCGGCAACCAGTGGGTGCTCGAAGACCTCAACAGCACCAATGGCACCTTCGTCAACGATATCGAAGTCCGTGGCGCCACCGTCGTCGAAGAAGGCGACATCATCCGCGTCGGGCGCATCGAGTTGCGCCTGGTGAACGGTTAGGGCGATTGCTCACACCCGGAAGAGCGGACGCGGATCGGCGCCGCTGAAGGGCCACGGGATCGCCAGGAGCACCGCCAGCATCGCCAGAACGGCAAAGATCGCGTAGCGCCGGTAGCGCTTCTCTTCCGCCATGCGCTTTGCCGTGACATGCCCGACATGCGCCAGTACGACCGCGACCACCATCACCAGAATGTGCTCGACAGCCCAGAAGCGTAAGCGGGCATCACCCATCGCGCTGCCGAAATTATCGAATGCCCGTTGCATCGTGGGACTGAATACCCCATAGAGCAGCAGACCGAGCAGTAACTGAATGTCCATGGCAATTGTGAAGAACAATCCAAGTTGTCCAACCGACGCATCCCACGGACGCCTGCCCAGCCAACCTGCGAGAGCGCGCACAATAAGCAGCGCCCCGAGAATAACGACTGCCCACCGCACGTAAGAGTGTGCATAGAGTGTGATGCTGTACGGATTCATGATGTCTCCCCATATCTCGTTTACACAGTCGCCTCACGAACGAGCCATATGACGGACCTTTTTGCCTTTGGCAGAGCAGCGGTGCTTGTCTTCTTTTGCAGTGCGGCGGCTTAGCCCTGCACCGTCTTCATCGGGAGGAGCGCATTGCCGCAAGTTTTGGCAGAACCAGAGAAGCGCACCGTGGGTGGGTGAAGGCAATGCCTTCGCCCACCCAGCGATCTTTTCTGGATAGGCTCTCAGTTACGCTGCCGAGGCGCTGCGTTGCAGGCGCTGCTGCGTCGCAAGTTCTTCGGCGCGGCTCTTCAAACCAAACGATGCGATGAACAACAGGAGCATCAGGATACCGACAATCAGGAACGCCGCCGCATACCCGCCAACGTCGCCGCCGCGCGCGGCTGCCACCGCACCCAGCAGCACAGCGCCGATTAACTGCCCAATGCTGATGAATACTGTCAGCACCCCCTGCGTCGCGCCGCGCTCTTCGGCAGGCGCTTCGTTCAACAGGATATACCGGAGCGACGCGCCGAGCAAGACGCCGATGCCAATGCCGAAGAGCGCAGAGAAGCCGTAAAATGCCGGCATGGCATTCGCCAGCATGCCTTCCAGCACCAAACCAACGGCTATTAAAGCCGTTCCGGTCAACACCACAATCTTCGACCCAACCCGATCAAGCGCGCGCCCCGACAGCGGCGAACCGATCGCCATCGCCAGCACCATCGGAACCAGCATAAAACTTGCCGTCGATGGCGTGACGCCAAACGCCGCCACCAGCAACGACGGCACGAACAGCGTCACTGCTTCGCTCAACCCCGCGCCAAACGAAAGCGCGCCGACCAGCACAATTTGCCGGTTGCGGAACAGGTTCAGGTCCAGCACCGGGTCCTCAGCGCGACGTTCAATCCACCAGAAGACCGGTATGAGCGCCAGCGCCAACAGCAGCAGCGGCGCCGCCGGCGACGTGCGCAACGCATTGACCAGACCGGTCACGCTCGCGTCGTCCAGCAGATAGGCAAGATCGCTGAGCGCCACTGCTAGCGCCGCCAGCAACACCCCCAGCACAACCATCCCGCCCCAGTCAAAGGGACGCGGCGTGGCTGCGCGTATGGCGGGCAGCAGCTTCACGCCGAACCCAATCAGCGCTGCCGCGATCGGCAGATTGATCAGGAAGAGCCACTGCCAGCCAAGCAGCAGCAGCAATCCGCCGATAATGGGACCAATCAAGAATGCAATGCCGAACACAGCGCCGATCAGACCAAGCGCACTCCCCCGCTTCTCTGGCGGAAAAGTATCGCCGATCACTGCACTGGCGACCGGGAAAATGCCACCGGCGCCAAGCCCCTGAATGGCGCGACCGGCAAGCACCACTACATAGACCGGCGCCGCCACGACGATCAGTGATCCCAGACCGAAGAGCGCGATGCTCGCAGTATACAGCATGCGCCGGCCGAATCGATCCGATAACTTGGCAATAAACGGCGTTCCAACGAGATTGAAGAGCACATAGATCACGAACATCCACGACGCCGCGCGTGCGTCGATCTGAAAATGCTCGCGCAGCGCCGGCAGCGCGGGTCCCACAATGGCAATATCGAGCGCTGCCATCAGGACGCCAAAGAACAGAACCATTAGAGTCTGGTTGCGTTTACCTTCTTCCATATGTCACCTCAAAGGTTTTCTTACCGGTCGGTAAGGATTGTACTGCACGCAACGCATCGTGTCAAGATACCGTTCAGGAGTATGCACAGGTCATGAAGGGCAGTATGATATAATGACCGTACCTATAAAGACTATCGTTCACAGAAGGGAAAGCAAGCGCCATAGTCAGGAGATTCCTGGGACCTGGTCTTTGCGCCTTTGTGTAATCCGCAAGACATTGGTTTTCGAGGAGCGTTTGTGCCTGTTATCACCGCCAATCAATGTGCGATCCGCCTGACGCCGTCCATTCTCGCCGCCGACTTTATGCGGCTGGGGGAGCAGGTGCGCGAGGTTGCCGAAGCCGGCGCCGACGGTCTGCACATCGACGTGATGGATGGCGTATTCGTGCCCAACATTAGCATCGGCATGCCGGTCGTCGCGGCACTGCGCCGCAGCGTCGATTTACCGCTCGACTGTCATCTCATGATCGTCGAACCTGAACGCTACCTCGAAGCATTCGTTGCCGCCGGCGCAACCCATATCACCGTCCACGTCGAAGCCTGTCGTCACCTCCACCGCACCATTCAACAGATCCACGATCTGGGGGTTACGGCAGGCGTTGCGCTCAACCCGGCCACCCCGCTGACCGCCATTGAAGAGATTTTGCCCGACCTCGACCTGGTACTGATCATGAGCGTCAATCCGGGTTTCAGCGGGCAGACCTACATTCCAGGCAGTACGGCCAGGATTGTTCGATTACGACGCCTGCTTGATGAACGCGGGTTGCACCATATCGACCTGCAAGTCGATGGCGGCGTCAGCGCCGCCAATGTCGCCGATGTCATCGGCGCCGGCGCCACCAATATCGTCGCCGGCTCAGGGGTGTTCAACTCGCTTCCGATAGCAGAAACCATGCAGGTGCTGCGTCAGGCGATTCAACATCGTTGCTCAGGGTGATATGACCATACCCATCACGCTTGCCTGCACCCATCACGACCCGGAAGGTCGGTTGCGCGATCAGTCGGAACGGGTTGCGTCTGTATTGCAACACATCTTTGCTGGCATTGTCGTCCGTGCCACTGATGTCACTCCTGACAATGCACTGGCGCCGCTGGTACAGGTGGGCGCAACCATTCATCGCGCACCGTCGTGCGGTCATCTCCGCCTTGGGAAAGCGCGCCGCGAAGCGTTGCGTCTGGGAATCGAGGCGGGTGCGCATCACGTGCTCTTCTGCGATCTTGATCGCGCGCTCCACTGGGCGGAATACCACCCCGCTGAACTCATGTCCGTCGCCGGACTGATTCCCGCCTACGATTTCTTGATCCTGGGGCGCACACAGCGCGCCTTCGACAGCCATCCACGCGCCCAGTGCGATACCGAGGCGATTGTCAACCGAGTCTTCGCGCAGGTCAGCGGGCAGGGATGGGACGTGACCGCAGCCGCACGCGGCGTCTCCCGGCGGGCTGCCGCTGCACTCCTCGATGGCTGCCTCGATGAAACCATCGGCACCGATGTATCGTGGCCCCTCTTCCTCCAACGCACCGGTCTGTATGCCATCGGCGCCGTCGAGACCGAAGGACTCGAGTACGAGACGGCTGATCGTTTTCCCGAAGAAGTCGCCGCTGCCGGCGGCATCGACGCCTGGAAAGCGTACATCGACGCCAACCCGCGCGAGTGGGCGCTGCGCCTGGAGATCGCTCGCATCGAGGTCGAGGCGGTAGTGGCGCACGTCTTTCCGAATAGCGCGTAATCGCCCTCCACTCATTAATAAGACTTAAGCGGTGGCATTTTTTGGCGCTGCCAGAGCCCGCGGCAGCGTGGCGCTCCCGATCGAAGGTGGCGCGGTGCGGCGGCAAAGCCGCCGTACCGCACCAAAAAAGAAGATAAGTACCGCTCTACCGAAGGCAAAAAGAGCCATCACGCGGCTCGTCCGTGAGGCGACCGCGTAAGTCCTGTCATGAACGCCAGGCATCGCATGCGCATTGTGGTACAATACCAATCCTGCAAGGCGCAGATCGTGCGATGATTATCGACATATCAAGGATGCCGCCTATGACTGCGCTGATCGTGCCAACCGACGCTCCCGTGGTCGCCGGACCTCCGCAAGGTCACTGGACCTTTGCGGACTGGCAGACGTTGCCCGACGATGGACGGCGCTATGAGATCATCGACGGAGTGCTGTACATGACCACTGCTCCGAGCACGTTTCACCAGTGGATCATCATGCGTTTGATGGAGCGCTTCGGTCTGCCAGCGGTGAATCAAAGGCTTGGGTATGCGTTTACGGCGCCGGTTGGCGTGCTCATGCCAGGGTGTGATCCGGTGCAACCGGATTTCCTGTTTGTGCGGCGTGAACATAGCACGATTATTCACGACGGTCGCATCCATGGCGTGCCAGATCTCATCATCGAAGTGCTTTCACCAGGAAATACCGCGTATGATGAGCGGGTGAAGGTTCCCGCGTATGCGCTTGCAGGTGTCCCTGAATGCGCCCTGGTTCGACCGATGACGCGCTCGGTGAGCGTTTACCGCCTGGATCGATTAGGACGGTACGCAGCGCCGCGTGAGGCGTCGTCGAGCGATGTGCTGACTTTTGATTGCCTGCCCGGTCTGGCAGTCACCGTAAGCGATCTGTTCGAGGGTGCGCCAGATACAACCTTCTAGAGCAGTTGGTGTAAAGTAAAGATCAACGCTCCAACATCGCAGCGGACGTCCGGACGTCCGCCAGATCTTTACCCGGATATACTTTGCGCCTTTGCGTCTTTGCGTCAACCTTTCTGAGCAAAGCTATAGCCTGTTGATTCTGGAACATAGAAAGGTGCAACGAACGTGCCCAAGGAAGGAATCACTCCCCGCGCACAGGATTACTCGCAGTGGTACCTCGATATTGTGCAACAGGCGGACCTCGCCGATTATGCTGAGGTTGTCAAAGGGTGCATTGTGTTCAAACCAACCGGCTATGCGCTGTGGGAGGCGATCCAGCGCGGGTTGGACGACCGGATCAAGGCGACCGGTCACGTCAATGCGTATTTCCCGCTGCTCATTCCGAAAAGTTTTCTGATGAAAGAAGCCGAGCACGTCGAAGGCTTCGCGCCGGAAGTGGCGGAAGTGACCCGCGCTGGCGGCGAAGACCTCGCCGAACCCTACGTCATCCGCCCGACCTCGGAAACCATCATCGGCTACTTCTATTCCAAGTGGGTGCGGAGTTACCGCGACCTGCCGCTGTTGATCAATCAATGGGCGAATGTGATGCGCTGGGAGATGCGCACCCGTCCCTTCCTGCGCACCACCGAGTTCCTCTGGCAAGAAGGGCACACGGTGCACGCCACCGAGGAAGATGCCGAACGCGAAACGCTCCTGATCCTTCACGACGTGTATGCCGATTTCGTCGAAAAAGAAATGGCGATCCCGGTAATCAGGGGGCTGAAATCGGAGAAAGAAAAGTTCCCCGGCGCGCTGCGCTCCTACTGTATCGAAGCCATGATGCAGGACGGGCGGGCGCTTCAGGCGGGAACATCGCATAACCTGGGGCAGAACTTCGCCCGCGCCTTCGACATCACCTACACCGATCAGCACAATACCATCCAGTACGCCTGGACGACCAGTTGGGGCGTCAGCACACGACTGATCGGCGCGCTGATCATGACGCACTCCGATGACGAAGGGCTGGTGATCCCGCCGCACCTGGCGCCGACACAGGTTGTCGTGGTGCCGATCTACCGGAACGACGCCGAGCGCAGCACGGTCATGGAAGCAGTGCAGCGCATGACCGCTGAGTGGAAAGGACGCCTGCGCTTCAAGGTCGATGACCGCGACAATCTGACGCCGGGGTTCAAGTTCAACGAGTGGGAATTGAAGGGCATTCCGATCCGCGTTGAGATCGGACCCAAAGACATCGAAAAAGGGAGCGTCGCAATTGCCCGGCGCGACCAGCCGGGACGCGAAGGCAAATCGTTCGTTCCCCAGGAAGGGCTGACCAACCGGCTCACGGCGCTGCTCGAAGAGATTCAGCAGGCGCTCTACCGGCGCGCGCTGACATTCCGCGATGCGCGCACCGCCGATGTGACCACCTACGAGGAATTGAAACAACAGGTTGAGCACGGTTTTGCCCGCTGCTACTGGGCGGGAACCACAGAGGACGAGAAGCGCATCCAGGAAGAGACGCGCGCAACCATTCGCTGCATCCCGCTCGACCAACCGCAGCAGGCAGGGCGCTGCATCTACACCGGCAAAGAAACGACGCAGCAGGTCATTTTCGCCCGGGCGTATTGATCGCTGCCTGCAGTGCAGCGCGCACCCCGGCATACATCGTCTCGAGCGCCATGGTCGGGCAGGGATGATGATCGGCGCTCGCCTGCGTCGGCAGTGAGGGCAGATGAATAAACACGCAGCGCGTCGGCAACCGATAGGTGGCACAGACGTGCAAGGCGGTGTAATACACCAGATTGCACAGATACGCGCCTGCCGACAGGGAGAGATGGGCAGGAACGCCAGCGGCGCGGATTGCCTGCACCACATCGCGCACCGGAGCATTCGAGAAGTATGCCGCCGGTCCATCCTCGACAATCGGCTCATCGACCCGCTGGATGCCAGCATTGTCCGGGATGCGGAAATCACACAGATTGATGGCGACACGCTCGACCGCGAGCGCAGCATATCCATCCGCCTGACCCAGCATCAGACACAGATCGGGTTGGTGATTGAGCAGCAGATCGGTTATCATGCGAGGCGTCTGCACGGCATCGACCGGCAAAATGGCAGTGGCGGCATCTGGCGGTTTGCCGTTGTTTGCGAAGCGACGCACCACTTCTGCTGAAGGATTGATGAGAAAGCCGCCGAATGGCTCGAAACCGGTGACGAGCATGGTTGACATACGAGGTCCTGGACAGAGAAACGATTTCCTATAATGAGTATCACAGTATACCACAGGTATGAAGTTGTGTTAATCCGCGGCTTTGCCGGCACAGGCGGGGCAGCGGAAGACGATGAGGTTCACATGAGCGTACCCGACGCACAATCGAGCAGCGGCATTGCTGCGGCTCCTGAGGAACACATCCACATCACGGAAGATGAAGACCGTCTGAGCGCCTTCTTCGCTACATACGGCAGGCACCTGGCGCTACTCCAGGCGACGGTGGCAACTTGCGGCAGCCTGTTCATGAGCGAGGCGCTCGGCTGGCCCCCATGCGTGCTCTGCTGGTACCAGCGCATTCTGATGTATCCGCTGGTGTTCCTGATCCTGATCGGCATTCTGCGCCGCGATCGCGGGCTGCACCTGTATGTGCTGCCCCTCTCCCTCTTCGGCGCCGGTATCTCGCTCTACCATTATCTTCTGGTCAAAACCGATTGGTTGCCGCCGCCGCCGTGCATCGACGGCATCCCCTGCACCGTTGATTACCTGGACATTCTGGGGTTCATCAATGTGCCCTTCATGGCGCTGACCGCGTTCCTGATCATCAGTTTCCTGATGGGCGCGACCGCAGTCAGCCCTGACGACAGGACGGACGAAGCGCCCTCGTTGCGCGACCGACAGGCGCTGGCAGCCTATGCCATCATTGTGCTGGTCGCCGCAGCATTCATTGGCTGGGAAGCGATCATCTGAAGAAATAAAAAGATCGCCGGTCAATGACCGGCGATCTCTCTCTGGTCGGGGCGAGTGGATTTGAACCACCGACCTCAGCGACCCGAACGCTGCGCTCTACCAGGCTGAGCCACGCCCCGTTCCTCTGTGCCGCAGTGGAATGGTGCCGAAGGTGGGAGTCGAACCCACACGGAGTCATCTCCAACGGTTTTTGAGACCGTCGCGTCTGCCATTCCGCCACTTCGGCGCTGCATCGGAAAGTATAGCGCAACCTGCATCGCCTGTCAACCTAAAATCGCACTTGCAAAAATGGAACAGATGTGCTATACTGTGCATGGGCAAGAGTATATTCGGAAAGTACGAGCGACGCCCCATCCCAGCAGCGCCCATGCTGGCAGGGCAGGAGGTACGAGATATGGCATCCCCCCGCAAGACTGAACCCACCCGTTCCGAGTCGACCGTTTCGCGCACCTACCGCGCCGCCATCCGCATCGGCGAAGATTACGTCACTCTCGAAGAAACCATCGTCCTGCCGCTCGATGCGACCGACGAAGAGGTGCAGAAGGCAGTGGAACTTGGCTGGCGCATCTACCAGGCGCAGCGCGACGCCATCGAAGCGCAGACGGCCAGCATCCGCGAGGCGCAACCGGCGCCACAACCGCCGACCGTGCGCGACCCCGATGCACCCGCGAGCGAACGGCAGCGCCACTACATCGCCGCGCTCCAGGAAGACCTCTCCTGGACCAACGAGCAACTGGCAGCGTTCGCCCAGGACCATCACGTCGATCTCGTCACCATGACCAAAGGGCAGGCAAGCGCATTCATCGACAGCCTGAAAAAACTTGCCGAGGAACGCCAGGCATACCCTGGCGCCCAGCGCAATGTCACCGGCGAGGAAGGCGCAGGAGCAACGCGCATCGCCGATAGCACACCTGCCAGCGACAAGCAACTCGATGCGCTCAGGCGCCTGGCGCACCAGCATGGACTCGATCTCGACGCCGAAGTGCAGCAGCGATTCAGCATTACCCTCACCGAATTGACCAGCGGACAGGCATCGGCGCTCCTGCGCGAATGGCAGCGACCTTCCCGCCGCGCCGTTGGCGAATGACCCGTAACCTTTTCGCAACCAATGCGGTACATCTGATGTGCGGCTTACGTCATAGAGCTGCACGGGTATTCGCATCAATGCCTATCTGAGTCCTTCCCCGGCTTTCCTGCAGGCGTCCCTCAATTGACCTGCGCATCGCCTGAACAGGCATCTCGCCAGCTCAGGTAGGCGCAACAAGGAGACGAACATGCGTCAGGTCAGAGGGACAGTCAACACCATCGAACTCATCGGCTGGCTCGGCGACGAGCCCGAACAGCGCGTCTTCTCATCAGGAGCGCGCGTGTCCCGCTTCAACGTGGCCACCAAGCACTTCGGGCCACGCAGCGAGAACGGCGAGCGTGAGATCGAAACCGATTGGACGCTGGTTGAAGCGTGGGACAAACTGGGCGATCAGTGTGTGCGATCGCTGCACAAAGGCAGCCGCGTGCGGATCGTCGGGAGTCTGCGCACGCAAAGCTGGGAAGACAAGGAGACCGGCCTGCGCCGCTACAAGGCGTTCGTGCGCGCCGACGAAGTGATGTTCCTGGACAGCCGACCGGATACGAACGATCAGGACGCGCTCGAAGCCCCGGAGGAGTCTGAGGAAGTTCCATTCTAAAGCGGTTCTCATCGTCCTTGAACCGCACATGACCGCCGTGCAAGCGGCGTTGGCTTCGACACGCTCAGCCAGCGCCGCTGCACATCGGACAATGCTCAGATGCAAGCAGTCAACTTCGTTTTCTGGCTTCTAATGGGTTCTGCCCGATGTGCATCGCTGCGACGGTGCGTCAGAATGGCATGTTCACATCAACCAGCAAGCCCCTCCAGTCGCAAACGGATGAACCGGCGCACCGCATCCGCCGACTCCATCGCCAGCGCCTGGTTTGCCCATCGTTGCGCTTCTTCCAGCGCCAATCGCCGAATAAGATCCTTGATCTGCGGGATCGCACCGGGCGACATGCTCAGTTTGTTCACTCCCAGTCCGATCAGGAGCGGCACAGCCTCACGATCGGCAGACAGTTCACCGCAGACGCTTACCCATTTCCCGGCGCGTTGCGCGCTTTGAACCACGTGCTGGATTTGTACCAGCACTGCTGGATGCAGACCATCCTGCAAATGGGCGACAGCTGCATTGCCCCGCTCCGCTGCCATTGTATACTGCACCAGATCGTTCGACCCGATGCTGAAAAAGTCGACCTCTGGCGCAAAGACGTGCGCCAGCAACGCAGCCGAGGGCACTTCGACCATCATCCCGACCTCAATGGAGTCGGCCACCGGCGTGGATTGAGCGCGCAACCCGGCAGCCACCGACTCCAGAATGGCGCGTGCACGGCGCAACTCGCCAATGTCTGCGATCATCGGAAACATCACCTTGAGGTGATATCCGGCGCTCGCACGCAAGATGGCGCGCAGTTGAGTTGTGAAGAGATCCGGTTGGTTCAGGCACAACCGTATGGCGCGCTGCCCCAAAAACGGGTTTTCTTCACGCTCCAGCGAAATGTACGCGAGCGGTTTGTCACCTCCCACATCGAGGGTGCGCACAACGACCGCGCGCCCTTCCATCGCACGCGCAATCGCGACATACACTTCGTACTGCTCGTTTTCATCGGGCGCCGCCGTGCGATCAAGAAAGAGAAACTCGGTGCGGAGCAGTCCCACGCCGTCTGCACCGTGCTCGACGGCAACGCGTGCATCTGCCAGGCTGCCGATATTGGCGGCAACCTCGATGTGTGCGCCATCCTTCGTGATGGCAGGCGTCGCGCTCGATTGCCGCGCCTGTTCCTGCTCAGCCCGCCATCGCGCCTGCCGATCAGCATAGTCAGTCACGACTCGTTCATCAGGAGCGATCCATACCAGACCATCATAGCCATCAATCACAAGCGGCGTGCCAGGAGCGACGCGTGTAATGGCAGCGCCTATCCCTACGACAGCAGGAATGCCAAGGGTGCGCGCCAGAATGGCGCTGTGCGATGTCGGACTGCCCCGCTCCGTGCAGATACCGGAGACCATTGACCGATCAAGGTATGCTGTATCGGATGGCGAGAGATCGGATGCAATCACGATACCAGACTGATCCAGGCTGAGCGACCGGGTCTGCCCGGTCAACCGGCTCAACACCTGGACGCCTATGTCGCGGATGTCAACCGCTCGCGCCCGCATGTATTCATCTTCGATGGCCTCGAACGCTCTGGCGGATTCATTTACTGTCTCGCGCCAGGCCCACTCGGCATTGACGTGTTCATGCTCGATGATCTGCTGCACGCGCGCCAGAACCTCGGGATCATCGAGAAACATCAGATACGCATCGAAGATTGCCGCCTCGTAGGGGTGCTGGCGGGCAATCTGATCGCGCAACAACCGCGTTGATTCGCGCACAGCATCCAGAACCGCCCGCAGGCGCATCATCTCTGCATCTGAATCCGTGATCGCCCGGCGTTCGATCTGAGGCTCCACCTGACGCAACACAACGGCTGGACCGATGGCATACCCGGGGGAAGCGGCAGCGCCGTGCAGTGCGCCTGCAGGCGCTTCTGCCACTGGCGGCGGCGGCGCCTCTGGCAGTTCGTCGGCTTCGCCAAACTTATCCGCAGCGAGTTGCCGCAACGCCGCCAGCGCCTCGGCGGCGTCCGATCCGCGTGCAGAGACAGTGATTACCTCGTGCTGGCGGATGCCGAGCGATGCCACGGCGTTGAAACTCTTGGCATTGACCTGGCGGGTCTCCTGACCGGCGCGCGCAACACGCACATCAGCAAGAAAGCGCCCCGCCGTCTGCACGAATAATGCTGCCGGACGGGCATGCAACCCCAGACGATTCAGAACGGTCAGCCGTGTTTCCAACACATCGGCTGCTGCACCTTCCGGCTGCACCGGCGCCGTTGCAACGATCGTCTCGACGTGATCGCTCAAACTCTCGCTTTTTCCCGCCAGCGACTCCAGCGCCTCGGCAGTCACGCGATCTAGCGAGGCGCCCAGACTCGCCTGAACCACGGCGGCAATCGTCCCCTCGACAATCGGCGCAGCGCATAATTTCACGTTTGCGCGCTTGTCTTCAGGAAGAAAATCAACCGCTATTTCCGCACTCAATACCGCGCTGCCCAGATCCATCAGCACCAAAACGCCATCATCGCTGTACACCTCTTCGATGGCCTGACGGATCTTTGACGCATCGGTTCCGAGCGGATGTTCCGGGTCATCGGCGCCAGCCGCCACTGCAATCGGCACCCGCGCCTGTTGCATAACCATGCGCGCCATTTCGACGATGCCAGCCGCCAGCAACGAACTGTGCGAAACGAGTACGATGCTTACCATACGTGTTCTCAAACCTTACACCGTACAATGCGGACATCCAGCCACATCTGCAACATCGATCAGGGTTTCTGGCGTTATCTGATCGACATCAGGCGCGTTGAAACCGACCATGCCGCAGTGACAGGCGTACCATCCTGTTCGATGCGGATCATACAGCCGCTGGCATCGCAGATCGATGATCTCCACACCCATTTTCCAGCGCGCATTGGTGACCAGACGCCAACATCCCACACCCTTGAGCCGCTGCATGTAGGCTGCAAAATGATCGGGCGTACAATGACGCATCAGGAGCACCGCCAGCGTCACATCAGACGGCAGGGGCCACGTGAGTGCATCGGCGCACACGACAACCAGATTATCGCAAGCCGTCCGCCACCGTTGCGACCGTTGCAGCACGGCTGGATTACGTTCCACTGCGTACACCCGCTGTACCAGCGGCGCCATGCGCAACGCCAGCCGCAGATCGCCGGCGCCGATATCGATGACGACATCATCCCGGTGAGCCGCCTCCAGGACAAAACGGTACGTCTCCTCATCGTATGGCGACCACCGGCTTTCCCAATCGATCGGGTCTGCCATGGCGGATTCTCTGGCAGCAGCGCATAACACCAGAGTAAGGCGCTGAAGAATGGCAAAAAAAGCATCCCACGATCCGTATAGGTCAACTTCGATCGGTCCTTGCCGGATCAGAAGTCACCGTCGACGAATCGGGCATGCGTGCATCAGTGCCAGAAGGTTATTCGACCCAATCAAACGTCCGGGTGACGGCCTTCTTCCAGCCTTTGTAGAGACGTTCACGCTTTTCCGCATCCATCTGCGGCAGCCACTCATGGTCCTTGCCCCAATTGGCGCGCAGATCATCGACCTCTTTCCAGAATCCGACCGCCAGACCGGCGGCATAAGCGGCGCCCAGCGCCGTCGTTTCGGAAACGGTCGGGCGGATGACAGGCACACCCAGAATATCCGCCTGGAACTGCATGAGGGTGTTGTTGAACACCATGCCGCCATCAACCTTGAGCGCCGTCAGGTCAACGCCCGAGTCTTTATTCATAGCATCGAGCACTTCGCGCGTCTGATAGGCGGTCGCTTCGAGCACGGCGCGGCAAATATGGTTCTTGTTGATGTAGCGGGTCAGACCAACGATGGCGCCGCGCGCGTCGCTTCTCCAGTACGGTGCAAACAGACCAGAGAAGGCCGGCACGATATAGATGCCGCCGCTATCCTCGACTGCTTTTGCATGTTCTTCGATATGCGAAGAGAAATCGAAGAAGCGGAGATTGTCGCGCAGCCACTGCACCAGCGCACCGGTTATGGCAATCGACCCTTCCAGGCAGTAGACTGCCGGCTGATTGCCGATCTTGTACCCAAGAGTCGTCAACAGGCCATTCTGCGACTGGACCGGCTTCGTGCCGGTATTGAGCAGCATGAAGCAGCCGGTGCCGTAGGTATTCTTCGCCTCGCCGACGCTGTAGCATGTTTGCCCGAAGAGCGCCGCCTGCTGATCGCCGAGATCGCCCGACACAGGAACCCCTTGCAGCTCCCCGACCGCCGTGCCGTACACGGCTGACGAAGGTACAATTTTCGGCAGCATGGCGCGCGGAATGCCCATTAACCGCAGAATATCGCTGTCCCAATCGAGCGTTTCCAGGTTCATGAGCATGGTGCGCGAAGCGTTCGACACATCGGTGATATGAATACCGCCGTTCATCCCGCCGGTCATATTCCAGATAACCCAGGTATCGATATTGCCGAACAGCACCTCGCCCTGTTCCGCCCGTTCACGCACACCCGGAACGTTCTCCAGGATCCACATAATCTTGGGACCGGAGAAATACGTTGCCAGCGGCAGGCCAACTTTGGCACGAAATCGATCCTGCCCGCCATCCTGCGCCAGTTCGTTGCAGATCTGGTCGGTGCGTGTATCCTGCCAGACAATCGCGTTGTAGACGGGCCTGCCAGTCGCCTTTTCCCAGACAACCGTCGTTTCCCGTTGATTGGTGACACCCACCGCGGCGATATCGCTGCGATCAATGCCCGACTTACGCAGCGCCCCCTCGACGACTTCCCGGCTGCGCGCCCAGATTTCCAACGCATCGTGTTCGACCCAACCCGGTTTGGGATAGATCTGTGTATGTTCCTTCTGATCGGCGGCCACTACCTGACCGGCATGATTGAAGATCATGCAGCGCGTACTTGTGGTGCCCTGATCAACTGCCGCGACATACTTTGCCATAGTAGCGACTCCTTCGTAGCATAGCGACCATGCGGAAGACTACTTCGTCCACGCGTCCACCATTGCCTTAAACATCAGGTACGACGACGTAGCGCCCGGATCCTGGTGACCGGCGCTACGCTCTCCCAGGTATGACGCACGCCCCTTTTTGGCGACCAGCGGAATGGTGTTCTTCATGCCCTGTTCGGCGGCGAAGGCGCTCTGACGCAACGCTTCACTCTCGTCGATCCCGTCGGCGATTGCCTGCTTGAGCGCGTGCAACGCCGGCACGAGCGCATCGACCATGGTTTTATCGCCGATATTCGCCTTCCCGCGCGCCATCAAGCCGTTGACAGCCTCCTCAACCGCCGATGCCCAATCGGCGAGCGAGAGCTCCATTCTGTTGGCTGTGGCAACGCCCGCCTGCAAGAAGAACGTTCCGTAGAGCGGACCGCTTGCACCGCCGACGGTCTGCACCAGCGTCATGCCAACCGATTTCAGGACCATGCCGATATCCTTGTCGGCGACCGTCGGCAGCTTCCCCAGCACCGCTTTGAACCCGCGGTCCATGTTGACACCGTGGTCAGCATCGCCGATGCTGGAGTCGAGTTGCGTCAGATAGTCCCTGTTGTCCTCCAGAAGCTTGCCATACACCGAGAGCCAGGCAATCACGTCGTCGCGACTGATAGGCATAGATCACATCCCCCATCGCAGAGCAGGCGTTTTGACCGGCGCATCCCAGAGCCGGATCAGATCATCGTCCATTTTCAGCAGCGTGATAGAGCATCCCGCCATTTCCAGCGATGTAATATACGGGCCAACCAGGTTGCGCACCACTCTGAGACCAGCCTTCGTAGCGATCTCATACGCCTTGCGATAGACGATGTAGAGCTCGATCAGCGGTGTGCCGCCCATGCTGTTGACAAACAGCAACACATGGTCACCCGCCTGAAACGGCAGATCGTTCAGGATCGGCTCCATCAGCATTTCGGTGATCTCATCAGCCGATTTCAGTTTCATCCGGGTGCGTCCCGGCTCACCATGAATACCGATGCCAATCTCCATCTCATCGTCTGGCAGGTCGAAGGTGGGCTTGCCTGCGTGCGGCACGGTGCAACTGGTCAGCGCCATACCCATACTGCGCCCCCACCCATTCACCTTCCGGCACACATCAGCCACATCCTTGAGTGAGCGCCCCTCCTCGGCGGCAGCGCCGCAGATCTTCTCCGCCAGCACCGTCACGCCCACACCACGCCGACCAGCAGTATACAACGAATCCTGCACCGCCACATCGTCGTTCGTCACGACGGACTCAACCTCGATCCCCTCGGCGCGCGACAGATCGGCGGCCATATCGAAGTTGAGGATGTCGCCGGTGTAGTTCTTGACGATATGGAGCACTCCCGCGCCGCCATGGACCATCTTCGTCGCTTCCAGCATCTGGTCGGGCGTCGGGCTGGTAAACACCGCTCCCGGACAGGCCGCATCGAGCATCCCAATGCCGACGAACCCGCCGTGCATCGGTTCGTGACCGGAGCCCCCGCCGGAGACAACCGCCACCTTGCCCTGTATCGGCGCGTCGGCGCGGTAGATGAAGTTTGGTTCGTAGTGCACCTTCACCAGATCGGGGTGTGCATGCTCGATGCCTTTCAGCGCCTCAACGACGACATCCTCGGGCTTGTTGATCAGCTTCTTCATATGCTCACTCTCCTCTAACATTGTCCGAAGCCTTGAGCGGAACGGATGTGCAGGAACTGCTGGTCAGGAGCGCCATTGCGCGTGATGCTGCCAGGCTCCTGCACATCTGCGGGCTGAGTCAACGGCGCAGAACTCCTTAGAACGCACCCAGAGCCACATACAACCCGGCTGCAATCGAGCCGCCAATGACCGGACCGACAACCGGGATCCAGGAATAGCCCCAATCGCTGTCGCCCTTTCCAGGAATGGGCAAGATCGCGTGCGCAATACGCGGGCCAAGATCACGTGCAGGGTTGATGGCATACCCGGTCGTGCCGCCTAGCGACAGACCGATCACCCAGACCAGAAACGCCACTGGGATAATGCCAAGTGCGCCGAAACTGCCATTCTGCATCGATGGGCCATCGATCGCAAGGATGCCGAAGACCAGCACGAACGTTCCGATAATCTCGCTCACCAGGTTCCACGCCGTGTTGCGGATCGCCGGTCCGGTGCTGAAGACTGCCAGTTTCAGCCCAGGGTCCTGCGTTGCAGACCAGTGCGGATAGTAGTGCAGGAACACGAGCACAGCGCCGATGAATGCTCCAAGGAACTGCCCGGCGATGTAGATCGGCGCACTGGCGGCATCGAACTTGCCTGCGACAACCAGTCCGATGGTCACTGCTGGATTCAGATGCGCTCCACTAACCGCTGCAACCGAGTAGGCGCCGACGAACACCGCCAGGGCCCACGCTGTGGTGATCACGATCCATCCGCTGCTATTACCCTTCGTCTTGCTCAATACCACGTTCGCAACCACGCCATCGCCCAACAGGACGAGGAGCATCGTCCCGATCACTTCGCCAAGGAACGGTGACATACCGTGGTCCTCCGTATGCGTAACAGGCGAATCACATATCTCTCCTGCCGCCTGAACTGATGACCCCATGAGCATGGACGCTTGGCGTTCAGGCGAACAAAAGGAAACCCGGGCGCCGAGCACGAGCGTTACACAGGCAGCACCCACAACTGGAGCGCATTATCCGGAATCAGCGACTTCCAGGTCGGACACACCACCTGCGTTGCCCTCACAAACGCCTCACGCCAATAGAACGCATCCGGGAACGCTGGCCAGCCATTCGTATTTCTGACGACGGATGCGATCTATTGCAACGTGAACCGTTTGTCGACGCGGACAGGGATATTGACGTTGCGAATATGCCAGACGCTCACATTCTATGGGTGACTGCAGACGCTGTCAATACCATCTCAACAATTCGTTTCATGGTGGAACTTCCAGAGGCAGGTATTGTTCCATAATGAAACAATCTGATAGTTATCGTGAGCGGCGGGAGGAGCGTTTCGTGGGGGAAGGCGCCTTAAAATCATCGAGAGAAATATTAGCGGACTTCAGTTTGCGCCACAGGGTGGTGCGACCAATGCCCAGCACGCGGGCCATTCTGCTCGCATTTCCCTGGCAGACGCGGGCGGCGCGGACAATCGCATCGTATTCCGCTTCGTGCAGCGCCGGAACATCCTGGTCAGGCGCCGCGTCCGGCTCAGAGGGGCGTCCGCGAATGGCATCGGGGAGATGCCAGACGTCGATCATCCCGGTGTCCGACAGACTCGCTGCTCGTTCGAGGACATTTTCCAGCTCACGCACATTCCCGGGCCAGGGATAGCAGCGCATGAGTTGCTGCGCGTCATACGAGATGCTGATGGCTCTGCCGGTCTGACGGTGCATCCGTTCCAGTACATCACGAATGAGCAGTGGAAGATCAGCCGTACGTTCACGCAACGGCGCCAACCGGATGGTCATGCGGCTGAGGGCGTAGTACAGATCGGCGCGAAAATCGCCATGCAGCACCAGTCGCTCCAGGTTCAGGGACGTTGTGACAATCAGCCGCACATCGACGCAGGTCACACGATGCCCACCCAGGCGCATCACCTCACCGGTCTCAATGACGCGCAGCAGCGCTGTCTGCATGTCGAGCGGCAGCGCCTCGACCTCTTCCAGATGCAGCGTGCCGCCATGGGCCAGTTCGAACTTCCCCGGGCGCCCCTGAAGACCATTGCCATGAAATGCACCGATGTCGTACCCCAGGAACTCACCCACGATCAGGTCGCGTGGCAGGACCCGGCAATTGACGGTCACAAAGGGACCTTCAGCGCGGACGCTCTCATTGTGAATCACCCGCGCCAGCACTCCTTTGCCCGTGCCGCTCTCACCGACGATCAGAACCGGCGCGCTGCTACGGACTGCCGCCTGCGCTTGCCGGCGCACCTGATTGATCGCATGCGACGAGCCGATAATGCTGGCGAGGGTGAAATTGGAGCGCGCTCCGACCATGCGCTGCACCATCCGATGCACCTGCTCAAGGCGTCGCAGCGCCAGGATAAACCCCTCGACATTATTCATGCGGTCGAGCTGCCATTGGATCGGGATCAGACTGATCAGACACCCGACCTGCAACCCCTGAACCTGAAAACTGACCTCAGCATCGGTCAGCGTCGCACACTGATGCATTGCCTCTCTCACCACCGGCGGCAACTCCACCGAGGCGTCCAGTGCACGACCGACCGCCGTCTCACGCTTGACCTCCAGGATCTGCGCTGCACACGAGTTCATATGCACGACCAACCCTGCCTGATCGCACACGATCAACCCATCTGCCATCGCTTCCACAATAGCGCTCAACTGCGTGCGCTGCGTGTTCAACTCATTGAAGAGTTTTTCGGCATGCAGTTGATGTTCGATGGCCCGGGCTGCGGCATGGACAATCGCCAGCGTTGAGGGATTGCTGGCAGAGGTCAGACTCGCCATCCCCAGGATGCCGATAGGTCGCCCTTCCCAGTGGTAGATAGGCGCTGCCGAGGCGCTCAAGCCGTGGAAACGCCGAAAGAAATGCTCAGCGCCGACAACGTGGATAGGACACCGTTCATACAACGCAAGCCCAAACGCATTTGTGCCGGCGTATCCCTCGTTCCAGTAAGCGCCGGGACGCAACCCCAACGCCTCTGCCTGGCGCTGCGCGGCGACATCGCCCAGGACATCCAGCACACAGGCTGATGCATCGAGCAACACAACGACATAGCCAGCGCCTTCAACGAACTGGTAGATGTCTTCCATGAAGGGGCGCGCCAGCGCAATGAGATCTGCGAGTTTGGAACGACGATCTGCAAGTTCCGTCCCGGATATGCAGGGAAGGTCCCGGACAGCGTCCGGGTTGCAGCGCAGGATGCACCGCTGCCAGGACATCGCTACAATCGGGTCGAGTGCGGAGTTGAGCTCGCCTGTGGCGACAAACTGCTGCCAGATTGCAGAGAGCAGGTCACTATCGACAGGACCGGAGGTTAGCTGCATGGCTCACATCGCTCATAGGTGATCGACTTTGATCATGATCAACGGATGGACGCTGCGATGAAACGATACTGCTCATCTTACAGGAGTTACGCAGTCGCCTTACCGACGAGCCGCGTGACGGCTCTTTTTGCCTTCGGCAGAGCGGTACTTGCCTTCTTTTGCGGTGCGTTGCGGCGGCAAAGCCGCCGCACCACACCGCCTTAACTGGGAGCGCCACGCTGCCACAGGCTCTGGCGAAGCCAGAAAATGCACCACCGTGTAAGTCCTGTCACTGACAGGAGAGATGTGCGCGCTCCCGGGAGAAGCCTAAACAGGTGCGGAGCGAAAAACAAAGGTGACGGTCATATCACAACCGTCACCCTTATGAGACGAAGATTTACCAGCGCCCGCGGCCACTGCTGCTACGACGCTGCTCCTGGAAGCAATCCGAACAGTAGACCGGCTTATCGCCGCGCGGAACGAACGGCACCTGCGCCTCACGGCCACAGGCAGCGCAGGTTGTGGTATGCATCTGGCGTTCGCCGCCATAACCGCCACGCCCGTTGCCATAACTGTCGTGTCGGTCATACTCATTGCGTTCGCTGTAGCCGCGTCCGCCATAGCTGCGCCCGCCGCCCGACGCTTTGCGCTGCTGCCGACACGATGGACAGCGCGTTGGTTCGTTGGCGAATCCCTTCTGGGCGTAAAACTCCTGCTCACCGGAAGTGAACACAAAATCCACGCCACAATCCCGACAGGTGAGTGTCTTGTCTGTAAAGCTCATCGCTTGCCTGCTCCTTGTGTGATGATAACCGTATGATACCGAGTCCTTGGGGTTTGGGGGGAATGAGCCTGGAGACACCGCGCCTGCAGGAGTCAGGAGGTGCAGAAGCAGCCCGCAAAAACCAAACCTTGAAAAGACATGACCAAGTATAGCATACGTCGAGGATTTGCGCCAGACGTATCCCACTTGACAATCCCGCCAGAGTCGTATACTATCTCGATAACAAGTCAATAAGCGCAACTCTTATCCAGAGAGGCGGAGGGACCGGCCCGATGAAGCCTCGGCAACCACCGGTCAGGGATAAGAAGTGCAGGCGCCAACAGGCATCAATTATGATGCCGCTCTCCTGGCGAGTGATCTGACACTTCTTTTTTCGGCTGGAAGGTGCCAATTCCGGCAGAGTGTATCTGGAAGATGAGAGGCGTGCGCTGCGGGAGTTGATGCCCACACGACGGTATCCCCCAAAGCTCACAGAGAAGCCCTCATCGTACAGATGAGGGCAAATTTGTCGCCCTCACGCTGCACGAGAGATTGTTCGCGCGAACGGCAGTCATAGCACTGTAGATACAGTGCGCTGCCCTGGCTTTGCTGTTGCCAGGAAATGCTATCGCACACTCAATGTAACGAAGGAGACGGGATACCCATGAGCAACGACATCCGCTTCACCGGCTTCGAGACGCTGGCGCTTCACGCAGGCCAGCAACCCGACCCTGCCACCGGCGCGCGCGCCGTGCCAATCTATCAGACGACCTCGTATCAGTTCAAGGACACCGATCACGCCGCACGATTGTTCGGGTTGCAGGAATTCGGGAATATCTATACCCGCATTATGAACCCGACGACTGACGTGCTCGAGCAGCGCATCGCGGCGCTCGAAGGCGGCGTTGGCGCGCTGGCGCTTGCATCAGGGCAGGCGGCGGAGACGCTGGGTATTTTGAATGTGGCAGGCGCCGGCGACAACATCGTGTCGTCGAGCGATCTGTATGGCGGCACCTATAATCTCTTTCGCCATACGCTGACTAAACTCGGCATCACAACGCGCTTCGTCGATGCACGCGATCACGAGGGCTTCCGCAAGGCAATCGACGACCGCACGAAACTGGTCTTTCTCGAACTGGTCGGCAACCCGCGCCTGGATATCGTCGATCTTCAAACCATTGCCGCTATTGCGCACGAACGCGGTGTGGCGGTGATGGTCGACTCGACGACAGCGACTCCCTACCTGTGCCGTCCATTCGAGTGGGGCGCCGACATCATCATCCATTCCGGCACGAAGTACCTTGGCGGGCACGGTACCAGCATCGCCGGGCTGCTGGTCGATAGCGGCCGATTCGACTGGACGAACGGGCGCTACCCGGAGTTCACCACGCCTGATCCGTCCTACCACGGGCTGGTCTACACCCAGGCGTTCGGCAACCTGGCGTACATTCTGAAGGTGCGTGTGCAACTCCTGCGCGACATCGGCGCATGCCTCAGCCCATTCAACTCCTTCCTACTGCTCCAGGGCATCGAGACGTTGGGTCTGCGAATGGAGCGCCATAGCCAGAATGCACTGGCAGTGGCACAGTTCCTCAAGGAGCACAGCAAGGTGGATTGGGTGCTGTATCCCGGTTTGCCCGATCACCCCAGTTATGCGCTGGCGCAGAAGTATATGCCGAAAGGACAGAGCGGCATTCTCGGTTTCGGAATCAAAGGCGGGCGCGCAGCCGGGGCGAAGTTCATCAATAGCCTGCGTCTCTTCTCGCACCTGGCAAACATTGGCGATGCCAAAAGCCTCGCCATCCATCCCGCCAGCACAACCCACAGCCAGTTGACGCCGGATGAACAGCGACTCACCGGCGTCACCGACGATTTTGTGCGCCTGTCGGTAGGGATTGAAACGATCGACGACATCATCGCCGATCTGGATCAGGCGCTGGCGCAGGTATAAGAGAAGCAGCAGCGCCGTTGCAATGCAACGGCGCCACCAGAGGGATGGAAGCGTCGAATATCGAACGTGGAAATGTGTGTATCGAACCAGGAAGGCATCCTATGATTGCATGTGCGACAGAGCGTGCACCGCTTGGCGTTGGTCTCGTTCAGACGCGCTACGCCACCTGGCTTGAGCCGCTGCCGCTCGAGAGCGGCGCGCACCTCGCGCCGCTGACGCTGGCATTCGAGACCTATGGCGAACTCAGCCCGGCGCGCGATAATGCTATTCTCATCCTGCACGCGCTCTCCGGCGATGCGCATGTTGCCGGGCGTCACAGTTCGACTGACCCCAAACCGGGATGGTGGGATGCAATGGTTGGTCCCGGGCGTCCCTTCGATACTGACCGCTATTTCATCATCTGCTCGAATGTCATCGGCGGATGCAAGGGAAGCACCGGACCTTCCAGCATCGACCCGACGACCGGCAAACCGTATGGCTTGCGCTTCCCGGTCATTACTATCGGCGATATGGTGCGTGCCCAGACACGCCTGATTGACCACCTGGGGATCGATCAATTGCTCGCGGTTGTCGGCGGTTCGATGGGCGGCTTCCAGGCGCTCGAATGGGCGACAGCATATCCAGAACGGGTGCACGGCGCCATTCTGCTGGCAACAGCCGCGCGCTCATCGGCACAAACGGTCGCGTGGAACGCCATCGGGCGGCGCGCCATTATGACCGATCCACGCTGGCGCAACGGCGACTACTACGGTCACGAGCCGCCGGTCGATGGTCTGGCGACGGCACGGATGATCGGACACATCACCTATCTGAGCGAACCTTCCCTGGAGCGCAAGTTCGGACGCGCCTTTCAGCGCGGCGGACCGTCGTACACTATGGCACAGGAATTTGTCATCGAAAGTTATCTCGAACATCAGGGCGCCAGTTTCAATGCACGCTTCGACGCCAATTCGTATCTCTACATCACTAAAGCCATGGACTACTGGGATCTGCCGGCGCGCTATGGTTCGCTGGAGGCGGCATTCGCCCGTACCTGGTCACGCTTCCTGGTGTTGTCGTACAGCAGCGACTGGCTCTACCCAACGGCGGAGTCACGCGCCATCGCCGACGCGCTCCGCCGCGTCCAGAAACCGGTTGAACATGTCGAAATCGACTCACTCGCCGGTCACGACGCATTTCTTGTCGATATTGATCAACAATCGCCGATTATCACCGCATTCCTGGATGAACTGACCAGCACACGATGATGGGCAAACGACGCAGCAACGCGCTCCGAATGCTGTGCCGGGTCTGGACAACCACTGGTCGCCTGCACGCTCCTTTCGCCTCGGAGTCAGACGTATGAGCATCACGCGCGTCAGACCCCGACAGCGCGCGAGCGCCCTGACAGAACCGACGCAACCCTGCCATAACAGCGACATGGCAGGGTTGTGCTTTTGCTATAATAGGGCGGACATCCGGTTGTAAAGATTAACCGTATGATTATGCAAGAAACAGTGCAACACTGCGGGGCAGTGCGATGAGTCAGGTCAGGATGCCAGCCGCTGACTCGTCTGCGCTGAATGACGAGGTGTTGATCACACGTGTTGCGCATCGCGATAGCAGCGCACTCGAGCACCTGTATGATCGATATGCGCGCATCGTGTATGCCACGGCGCTCCGCATGCTCGGCAATACCGAACTGGCTGAGGACATCGTCCAGGAAACATTCTGGCGCGTCTGGCGGCGAAGTACATCGTTCACGGTCGGGCGCGGACAGGTCGCCGGGTGGATCTTTGGCATTGCCCATAACCTGTGCATCGATGAATTGCGTCGCCAGCGCGCACGCCCGGCAACCGTTCAGAGCGAGCACAAAGAGCAGGCAATGCTTGAACAGCCAGATTTGCAGGGTGATGTTGCAGACGCGGCTATCGAGCGTGAGCGCCGACGCATCATTCTTGAGGCGCTGGCGCAGATCCCGTCCGAGCAGCGCGAAGTGCTGGAACTGGCGTATTTTGGCGGACTCTCGCAAAGCGAAATCGCTCAGCGCCTGAATAGCCCCATTGGCACCGTCAAAACGCGCACCAGGCTTGCTCTGCAAAAAATGCGTGACTTGTTGCACAACCAGAAGATTGGGGCCGACGATCTGCACGATTGAATGAACGAGCGCCTTAATGACATTGCCGAACTGCGACGAGATTATAGAACTCATCCCTGCTTTTGTTCTGGGCGTGCTTGATGCCGACGAAGCCGCGCGTGTGGCAGCCCACGTCGCTGCATGCCCTCGCTGCCGCGCAGAAGCAGAATCGTTCCGCGATGTTATGGGGCTGTTGCCCTATGCAGCAGGATCGCTCGATCCGCCGCCGCACGTTAAACGCCAGTTGTTTGCACGCATCGCTGCCGTAAGCGAGAACTCTTCCACACACGCCGTTGCGCAACCGCAGCGACCGGCCGCGCGAACATCCCTGCCAGGACGCTGGTTTGCACCAATGCTGGCGATCATGCTGGCGCTGATCGTGGGATTGGGGGCGGTGACATTCGAGGCGCGTGGACGCGCCGATGCCATGGCAGCGGAACTTGCGACGAACCGCCAGATCATGCGTTCGATGGAGGCGCAGATCGCCGAGGTGCGGCAGACGGCACAAACTGCCCAGATGCAACTGGCTGCCAGCCAGCGCGAACTCAACGAAACGCGCATTCAACTCGCCGCCAGTCAGCGCGAGTTGCAGGAAATCCAGGCGTCGAGCAGCACCGACGAGCAACTGGTGTCATTCATCGCTGCGCCACAGACGGTTTCGCAATTGCTCGGAACAACCGAGCGGGCGCCTGAAGAGGCGAGTGCGCGCATGTTCATGCAACCGGGACACAACCGACTTGTGTTATTGATCTACGGGTTGAAATCCGCTGAGTCTGGCAAGGTCTACCGCCTCTGGCTGGCAAAAGAGGATCAGGCGATCGCAATCGGCACGGTGACGGTTGGACCTGACGGAGTTGCTGAATTTGTCGTTGACGCCCCTGAACCGATGGACGCCTACAATCAGGTGATGATTACACTGGACGAGGTCGATACTGCTGCGCAACCAAGCGAAGAAGTGATCTTCGAGGCGAATCTGTAAAACTTTCCTCTTCTTTCACGTCTTGTGTTGTGCCACAAACGCTCCGCCTCATCGCAAATTACACCTTCCCACCTTGAAGGCGAGCGATTCGCCGCTCAAGGTCAGCAATCACATCCTGGATTGCAGTTCTGTCCTGTGAACTCACAAAGGGGGTCAGTTCGTCGAGTATCTCCTGCATATTGGGCGTGTAATAAAACATCAACGTGGCGATATCGTTCTCGTATAACCCAACACGAACAAAATCTCCCTGGCGGTAGATCGAAGGTAATGCGTAGAGCTTGAGCAGTATCAGTCCACGAACTGTGGCCGAAGGAACAGATTGCTCAAAGAAATCTTGCGTGATCACGTGATGTTTCTTGACGTGGGAAAACAACCGGTTCTTCGTTAAGAGGAAATCAACCTGGAGACCTTTGTAATTTCCGCGGGCAAAATAGACATCCTTGTGAGTAACGACAATCTCAGGAAGTTTCTTCAGTGAACGAACACTCAGGATCAGGTCAATATCCTCAGTATTTCGCCCCTGAACATACTTCAAGAGCGCAATGCCGCCAACTAGAGCGTAATTGACCCGGCGCTCCCGCAGTACCTTAAATAATTCGGCTACTGCATCGAGTAAATGATCCACTTTGAACTCTGTTCCCTGCCAGCGCTGCGTATTGAATGCAACAGCATAACGAATAACTCTGCCAATGTGGACAACTGGAGCGTCTGTCATTCTATCGCATTGCGACATATATTCATTGAAACATGGTGATGACTCCTCCTTGATTCTAGCGCGTGCCGGCTTGGAGAGCAAGCCACGATTGCTCGCCTTCGGGCGCGGAAGTCGAGGGTTATGCGTCCTATACGTAGAATTAATTCCGCACTACGTTTCAATGATCTTGCCTTCAGGCACGGCGGTCATCCAGCCTATAGTCTCGATGCTACAGCGGTTTTGCGAGAATAGCAGCGTAGAACTGCAATCCGACCCCCTCGTGATCCGCCTCAGTGACATAGTCGGGCGGCAGCCCGAGAAACTCGTGCAGCGGCATCAACCCCGACGAAGGAATCTGCCATGGCTGGCTGAATGCGATGCACTCCTCGAGTGAGTAGAGCCAGAAGGGTGATCCTGCCTGACGAAATATCTCGATAAACTGTTCCATCCGAGGAGTCATCAACCCCGGTTGTTTGGTTTCATAGGTGATATAGAGGCGGGAACCCGGCGCCGCCCACTCGTAGAGATCATGAAAAACCCGTGCTATCTCTTCTGGCGAGAGAAACACGGTGATCCCATTTAACCCGAACGCGACCCGCCGTTCGCCGCCAAGAAAGTTTTGCACCTCCGGCGACTCGAGCAGCGAGCGCGCCTCACGCACATCATGCTTCAGGTAGAGCACATTCGGCAAGGATCCGACTAACTGCTGCGCCAGTTCACAGGTATCGGGGTCCAGATCCGAGTAGACGACGCGAGCATCGGGAAGCACGTGATGGATATGATCCTCGGTTGGAAGACCAGACGCGAAGTCGACAAAATGGGTCAATCCTTCCTCCCAGAGCCGACGCGCCGCGTGCTGGAGAAACATGCGCAGCATGCGTACCCACTTTGGTGTGGAGGGCACGAGAGAAAACATGTACTCGGCAGCCGCCTGATCAACCTGCAGATAGTACGAACCGCCCAGGGTATAACTGTAAATTCGGGCGGCGTTTGGCGTGTTCGAGGCGGAAAGTCCGACCACAATTATCCTCCTTCGGGCGTCATAAGTTGGGTAAGCGAAGGCATTGCTTTCGCCTACCCGGTCGCACTTCAGTCAGCGATGTTTCGGATAGGCTCTAAGCTGAGAGATAATTATACACGAGTGCGACGAAAATACCGTAGAAATGGCGCTTACCCTCGCCAGAACCGCCGGATCAGCCCCTGATCGGTGTTGAAAACCGGATCAACCGTCTGTGCAAAGCAGTCGAGGCTGTTGGCGCCCCACGAGACACAGGCAGGCGATGAGGCGATGTTGCCACCCAGGTCCTCCCAGCCGATCCAGCGCGTTCCATCCCAGTAGCGATGCAGCAGATTGCCATTGTCGCCGCGCACGAACAGGCTGATCCGGTTCGGTCCCCACGATGCTGCAGACGGCGCCGACGTTCCGCTCACCCCCAGGTCCTCCCAGATGGTCCACTGGACGCCATTCCAGACGCGGCGGTAGAGTTTGTTGTTGCTGCCGCGCACGAAACACTGCACCTGATTGTCGCCCGGCGAGGTGCAGGAAGGCGCAGAGGTAAGGATGCCTTCGTGGTTGATCCAGTTGATCCAGCGCTGACCATCGTAGTATGCCTGGTACATCTTATTGTCGCTGCCGCGCACAAAGACGCCCACCCGCTGTGAACCCCACGAGACGGCAGCCGGCGCGGAGGTGGCGATGCCTCCCAGGTTCTGCCATTCGCTCCAGCGCTCGCCATTCCACCAGATGTGCCAGACGGCGCTGCTGCCAGCGCGCAATGCGAAGCAACTCATGCGGTTCTGTCCCCACGCAGCGCACGATGGCGCCGACGCCAGACCGCCGCCAAGGTTGCGCCAGCCCGACCAGCGTCCGCCGGCGAACGTCTGCCACAAGAGTGCGCCGCCATCGCCACGAACGAAGATTTCCAGGCGATCCCGACTCCAGGTTGTGGCTGTCGGCGCCGATGTCGCCAGCACTGCGCCGGGAACCGTCTCCCAGGCGCCCCAGCCGGTCTGCGCGACCGATGTCAGCGCGGGTTCACGTTCTGCGCCTGTGCTCTCTGCTTCCAGCACATATGCAGGGGATATTCCCAGGACTTCGTGCGATGGCGCGCTTGCACGCGCCGGTCCAAACGATGCTGAGGTGAACCAGATGATGCTGATGAGCGTCAGAACCGACACAAACCGGTAGACCTGCTTCATATACCTGCACCCTCTCTTCGTGTAAACGCGGGGCGCACCTCTGACAGCATCTGTGAGACAAAACAGGAGAATGATCTACAGACACGCAGTGAATGCTTACCCCGTATCGTACTACACGGAGGTGCGCATTGCAAGGGAAAAACTGGTTCAGGGCACGATCAGGACGACAAGAGCCACCGCGCGATTAGCCCGAAGGTCAAGCGGCGGACGAGTATGCGATTGAACGCATTGCATCGGCGGCAGCGGCAATTGTATCCTGAATGAGCGAGTCACGATGGGCAAGCGACACGAATGCCGCCTCGAATTGCGCTGGCGCCAGGTAGACGCCGCGCTCGAGCATGGCGTGGAAGAACTGCGCATAGCGCTGCGTGTCGGACTTCTTCGCCGACGCATAATCAACAACTGGCTCATTAGTGAAGAAGAAGCCCCACATGCTGCCAGCATGCGCCGTGCGCAGCGGAATGCCCGCCTCAGCGGCAGCCTGCGCGAAACCGGCGCAGAGGGTTGCCGTCGCCTGTTCCAATTGCTCGAAGACGCCGGGTGCGCCAATCGCGCGCAGAGTCGCAATCCCGGCTGCCATTGCCAGCGGGTTGCCGGAAAGGGTTCCTGCCTGATAGACCGGACCGGCAGGCGCGATCAGTTCCAGCAACTCGCGTCGTCCGCCATAGGCGGCAGCCGGTAATCCGCCACCGATCACCTTTCCAAGACAGGTGAGATCGGGCGTCACGCCATACTTCCCCTGGGCGCCGCCACACGCAACGCGGAAACCGGTCATGACCTCGTCGAAGATAAGCAGGGCGCCGTATTCGTCGGCTAAGCGGCGCAGACCTTCGAGGAAGCCGGGTTGCGGCAGAACCAGCCCCATGTTTCCGGCGACCGGCTCGACGGCAATCGCCGCCACTTCGCCAGGGTTCGCCTTCAACAGCGCCTCGACTGCGTCAAGGTCGTTGTACGGCGCGGTCAACGTGCTGGCAGCAGTCGCCGCCGTGACTCCCGGACTATCGGGCAGCCCCAGCGTCGCAACACCGGAGCCAGCCTGTACCAGGAACCCGTCGAAGTGCCCATGGTAGCATCCGGCGAATTTGATAACCTTGTCGCGGCGCGTTGCCGCGCGCGCCAGGCGCAGCGCGCTCATCGCCGCTTCAGTGCCCGACGAAACGAACCGCACCATTTCGACAGCAGGCATCGCCTGCGTGATCAGGCGCGCCAGTTCGCTCTCGAGTTCGGTCGGTGCGCCGAACGACGTACCACGCGCCGCCTGTTCAGTGACAGCGGCGACGACATCGGGGTGCGCATGCCCCAAAATCAGAGGACCCCAGGAGAGAACGTAATCGATATAGCGGTTGCCATCGACATCGAAGAGGAACGCCCCCTCGCCGCGTGCGATGAAGCGCGGGATGCCGCCAACTGCGCGAAAGGCGCGCACCGGACTGTTGACGCCGCCAGGGAATAGTGAGCGCGCTTCGGTAAACAGTGACTCGGAACGAATAGTATTCATAGGTATGACCAGACCATCAAATGATAGGGGTTAGGAGTTAGATCGCTTTCCTCAATCTGCACCCTTCCCGCCTGTAACCTTCCACCTTCCCACGTGCAACATGCAACGACCGCCTTCCACCTTCCCGACTGCAAACCTTCACACGGACAATGTGCGATGTGTGGAGACGTTGCCGTGCAACATCTCTACCTGCACGCCTCTTGCTTCCTGCCTCTCGTCTCATTCCGCGGCTATCCAGCGCGCGGCATCTTTGGCAAAGTAGGTGATGATCATATCCGCTCCGGCGCGGCGAATGGCAACCAGGCTTTCGAGCGCGGCACGGCGCTCGTCGAGCCAGCCGAGCTGCGCCGCTGCTTTGATCATAGCATACTCGCCGCTCACCTGGTACGCCGCCAACGGCAGATGGTAGCGCTGCCGCACTGCACTGATAACGTCGAGATACGCGCCTGCCGGTTTGACCATGATCATATCGGCGCCCTCGGCAACATCGAGATCCACTTCGCGCAACGCCTCACGCCCGTTCGCCGGGTCCATCTGGTAGGCGCGCCGGTCGCCGAATGCCGGAGCAGACTCGGCGGCTTCACGGAACGGACCATAGAAAGCGGACGCAAACTTGGCAGCATACGACAGAATCGCCACCTGCGCATGGCCTGCGGCATCGAGAGCGGCGCGAATGGCGGCGACCTGCCCATCCATCATAGCGCTGGGAGCGACGATGTCGGCGCCGGCGTCAGCATACGCCACTGCACACCGCGCCAGGATGTCGAGCGTCGGATCGTTGAGCACGTCGCCATTGCCAGGCGTTTCCGCCAGGATGCCGCAGTGCCCGTGACTGGTATATTCGCATACGCACACATCGGCAATCACGGTCAACTGTGGGGCAAGCCGCTTGATGGCACGGATCGCCTGCGGCACCGGACCCTCTGGATCCCACCCGCCGCTGCCGGTCGGGTCTTTGTGCGCGGGAATGCCAAAGAGGAGGACTGCCGGAATCTGGAGTTCGGCAATTTCGTTGATCTCGAGATCGAGTTGATCGACCGAAAGCTGCGCGTGCCCTGGCATCGAACGGATTGGACGCACAATGCCGCTACCGGCGACAACAAAGAGCGGTGCGATCAGATCATCGGCGCTCAACACAGTTTCGCGCACCATACGACGCAATGCAGGTGTGCGACGTAATCGCCGCGGACGGTTGATGAGCATGGAAGCCTCCTATGGATCAGGGGTTAAGGGCTGGCATTTCGATACAGCTGCACTTCTCACCATCATGACTGACAAACTCACACAAAGGCGCAAAGGCGCGAAAGCCACAAAAAAGAGGCGTCACTCACCTCTCACCTCTCACCTCTCACCTCTCACCTCTCACCCCTCACCTCTCACCCCTCACCTCTCACCTCTCACCTCTCACCTCTCACCTCTCACCTCTCACCTCTCGCCTCTTGCCTCGCGCCTCCAACCCCACACACACCGCCTCCACCACTCCTTCCAACGCCGGACTCGGCGCCTGCGCCGCTATGGGAAGCCCTTCATCCCGCAGCGCCTGTGCAGTCGTCGGTCCTATCGCAATCAACGCAACGCCGTCGAACAGGGCGCGTGCCACGGAACGGTCGATGCCGAACTGTTCCATGCCGTCGATCAGGTGGCGCAATGTCGATGGGCTGCTGAACACGACGGCATCAATGGCGCGGCGGCAGAGCGGATCGATCAGATCACGCACCCCCGGACCGGGAACCGTCCGGTAGGCGGTCACCACATCGACGAACGCCTCTCGCGCTCGCAAACCGACCGCCAGCGTATCGCGTGCGATGTCGGAGACCGGCAGCAGAAAGCGTTGCCCGGCGACATTCCGCAGTTCTGCCAGCAACCCTTCCGCGTTTTGTTGCGCCGGCAGCAGATCGACTCGCCCGCCGTGCGACTCGATGGCGGCAGCCGTCGCTTTGCCGACCGCCGCCACCCGCACGTGCAGCGGCGGCGGCAGCGCCTGATACGTTGCGAGCGCATCAACGGCGGCGGCGCTGGTAAAGATAATCCAGTCGTACCCGGCGAGACGCTCCAGTGCTGCTTCGAGCGGCGTCGGATCATCAGGCGGCGCATAGGCAATTGTCGGGCAGACCAGCACGTCCGCTCCCTGATTGCGCAACGCTGACGCCAGACCCTCAGCCCGTTCGGCGGCGCGTGTAACTGCGATCCGTTTCCCTTGCAATCGACCGGTCGGTTCTGTCATACCTGCCGTTTTTCTCGCTCTATCCGCATCTCTGGCGAACGTTGGCTTCGACAGGCTCAGCCAACACATATTCCGGCGCCGTTTCGAGATACACGATGGTGTTTCTGGCGAATGTTGGCTTCGACAGGCTCAGCCAACGCACCCTGCAAGCAATGCCTGCCCGCCTGCGTCGAGCAATTCCTCCGCCAGCGCCGATCCTAAACCTGCCGGATCCGCTGCCGATCCGCTGCGCATACCACGCACCATACGCCCGTCCCGCGCGCCGATCATGCCATACAGGAGCAGTTCGTCGCCTTCGAGCTGCGCCAGCGCCCCGACCGGCACCTGGCACCCGCCACCGATGCGCGCCAGGAATGCGCGCTCGGCGGTAATCGCAACGCGCGCCGCCGGATCATCGAGCGCTACGAGCAAAGGCAGCACCGTATCGTCGCCGGCGCGCGCCTCGACGCCAATGATCCCCTGAGCGACCGCCGGGATCAAGACATCCGGTTCGATCAGTTCCGTGATAACATCCTCGAGACCAAGCCGTTTCAAGCCGGCTGCGGCGAGCACGATGGCATCATACTGCCCTTCGCGCAACTTGCGCAGCCGCGTATCGACATTCCCGCGCAGGTCGACCAGCGTCAGATCGGGGCGCAAGGCGCGCAACTGACAGGCGCGCCGCAGGCTGCTCGTGCCGACACGCGCTCCAGACGGCAACGTCGCAAGCGTCATGCCCGGCTGCGCCACCAGTGCATCACGCGGATCGGCGCGCCGCGGGCAGGCAGCCAGCGTCATATCGGGCGGCAGCGTCGATGGCAGATCCTTGGCGCTGTGGACCGCCAGATCGACCCTGCCGGCACGCATCGCCTCTTCGATTTCGACAACGAACAGCCCCTTGTCGCCGATGGCATTCAGCGGTCGGTCGAGAATAATGTCACCGCGCGTCGTAATATGCTCAACGGCGACGGTCAATCCAGGATGCGCCGCCTGCAACGCATCGCGGATCATATGCGTCTGCACCAGCGCCAGTTTGCTGGCGCGCGTGCCGATAGTCAGCGTCTCCCTCATACGCGCTTTTCCAGCACATCGTGCAGCAGCGACGCCAGCACATCAACGAACTCGTCATCGGCATTCGGCATCCGAATACGGCGGAGCGTCATGCCCAACTCCGCAGCCTTCTCCTGCGCCTCACGGTCGATGTCCCACAATACTTCAAGGTGGTCGGCGACGAAGCCAAATGGCGCGCTGATGACGGCACGTACCCCTTCACCGTGCAATTCTTCCAGATAATCGAGAATGTCGGGACCAAGCCACGGTTCGCCGGTCATCCCGGCGCTCTGGTAGCAGAGGCGCCAGTCGGTTAATTTCAGCAGTGCAGCGATACCCGCCGCACTTTCGCGCAATTCATCAGGATACGGGTCGTTCCAGGACAGAATGCGTTCCGGCAGGCTGTGCGCACTGAAGAGCACCAGCGCCTCATTGCGCAGATCGGGGGGTAATTCGGCGCGCGCCGCAGCAATCCGATCCGCAATCAGCCGCCGGAAACCCGGATAGTCGTGCCAGCGTTCGATGAACGTGACCCGCAGCGGTCGTTCGAGTGCGGCGTTCGCCGCATCGAGATATGAGCGATAGCCGCCAATGCTTATTCTGGAATAGTGCGGCGCAAGCGCGAGCGCAACAACATCCTGCACGCCATCGCTCGCAATCCGCGGCACAGTCTCGGCAATGAACGGATGCCAGTGCTTCATGCCGACATAGACGCGATACCGACGTGCATCGAGCCGCGCCTGCAACTTGTCGGCGACGGCGAAGGTCAGGTCCTTGAGCGGCGTGCGACCGCCGACCAGCCGGTAACGCTCACGCAAATGCTCTACTGCTTCGGGCGACGGCTTGCGTCCTCCGCGAATGTGGGTAAAGTATGGCTCGACATCGTCGAGACTCTCCGGCGTGCCGTAGGCAAGCAGGAAAATGCCCGTTGGCGATGTGTGATCAGTCATAGTTCTTATTCCGCTGAATATTCATGCACAAACTCTGCCAGGCGGCGCACTGTATCGACCGGCGTTTCGGGAACGATTCCGTGCCCCAGATTGAAAATATGCCCTGGACGACCGGCGGCGCGGTCGAGAATATCGGCGGCGCGACGACGGACTTCGGGCCAGGGCGCCAGGAGCGTATGCGGGTCGAGGTTACCCTGTACAGCGACGCCCGGACCGACCTGCGCCCATCCATCGTCGAGATAGATGCGCCAGTCGAGACCGATCACATCAGCGTCGGTCTGACGGAGCAAACCGAGCATCCCCGACATACCGACGCCAAAGTAGATAATCGGCGGCGGCGGAACGACGCCACAACCGGCGCGCACCTGGATGATGCACTTCTGCACAAACGGCAGCACATACTCGGCATAATCGCCAGGCGCCAGTGCGCCCGCCCAACTATCGAAGAGTTGCACCGCATCGGCGCCGGCTTCGATCTGCGCGATCAGGTAGGCGCTCACCTGGGTCGTCAGGCGCTCCATCAGGTCGCGCCACGCCTGTGGCTCAGCATACATGAGCGCCTTCGTCAGACGATGATCGCGCGACGATCCGCCCTCAATGGCATACGCCGCCAGCGTAAACGGCGCGCCGCTGAACCCGATCAGCGGCGCGCGCCCTTCCAGTTCACGTTTCACCAACCGAATCGCCTGGATGGTGTACGCCGCCGTCTCGCGCGGATCGGCGTCGTGCAGGGCAGCAATGTCGGCGGATGAGCGCAGTGGATTGTGAATGACCGGACCCTCGCCCTGTTCATAGGTCAACTGAAGCCCGATCCCCTCGAGCAGCGGCAGAATATCGGCAAAGATAATCGCAGCATCGAGCGGAAAGGCAAGGAGCGGCTGCATGGTGATCTCAGCAGCCAGTTCCGGCGTTTTCACCATATCAAGAAAGCCGTAACGTTCGCGGATGGCGCGGTACTCCGCCATATAACGCCCTGCCTGGCGCATAAACCAGACCGGCGTGGCATCGGCTGGCTGGCGACGGCATGCCGCCAGAAAACGATGGAGCGTCATAGGTTATCCAATCAGCGCCAGCGCCTCGCGCAGCGGACGATGAATCGCCGTAATGATCGGCGTATCGCGCAAGGTGTACCGGCGCGCTTCAGTTGCGCGCAGGTCGGTGACAAGCTGACTGAACCGCGGCAGGTCTTCCGTTTCATACGCAACAACAAACTCCTGATCGTCGAGACCGGTTGCGTACAACAGCACCTGCCGGATGTCGGCATACTCATGACCAACGCGCATATGCTCATTCATCATCCCCTGACGAGCATCGCGGCTCATCAAATACCATTCCGTGGTTTTACTGAACGGATACACAATCAGATACGTCTGGCGATCATTCAGATCGATCGCCTGTTCCTGACTGGTTGGGCGGCGCGTGTAGACCGAGGAGCGGGTATAGCCGAACAATTGATAGGAAATCTCGCTATAGCACCCGATACCGCTCTTCAGCAGCCGCGAGGTCATCTCCTGCATTGATACGGGATCGACGCCGCGCCGCCAGAGCAGGAGATCGACGCCGATCTTCAGGCCAATGCCGCTGTACGCCCAGGTCGTGATGGTGGAGGCATACTCCTCTGCCACGCTGGCGAACGCCTCACGGCCATCGGCGCGCGCGTTATGTGGCAGACGACGCCAGGCAGGATCGACCCTGAACGCCGTAAACTGAACAAACCAGGGAGTTGTGTTTGCGCTGATGTTCTCCTGATCAGCCATATGTTCGTGTTCCTCTCCAGGCGGATTGCGTATGTTCTGTCACCTGTGCAGAGCATGAAAGGGAGTATCATCAATATTGAACAGCCGGCGCACTGCCGTCACCAGTTCACTGCCCGCCTCCGGGTCGCGCAGCGCAACGATCGGCTCGTGCAGCAGTTTATTGATAATCGCCGTGCTCAGCGCAACCACGGTTTCGCGCTGCTGCGGCGAGAGTTCGGGGCAACGCGCCAGCGCCCGCCGGATTTCGGCATCGCGGATGGATTCGGCGCGTTCGCGCAGAGCGCGGATGGTTGGAACCGCCTGTTGCACTGCCCACCATTCGATAAACTTCGCCACTTCGCCATCGATGATTGCCTCGGCGCGTTGCGCCTCGGCAGCGCGCAACGCGCGATTGGTTGTGCAGATTGGCTCCAGGGCGTCCACGTCCTGGAGATGAACATGGAGAATATCCGCAACACGCTGCTCAATATCGCGCGGCACTGCCAGGTCGAAGAGGAGCAGCGGCGCGGAGCGCCCGGCTGCGGCGCGCTCCACCATCTGGCGTGACACCACAATGCCCGGCGCCGAGGTGCAACTGACCACAATATCGCTCATCGCCACCACATCGCTCAGATCGTCCCACGGTCGCCAGGCGACGCCGTGCCGCTGCGCCAGTGCGCGCGCGCGCGCCTCCGTGCGATTGACGATGATGATGTTCCTGCACCCCTCGGCGAGCAGGTGCTTCAGCGCCAGTTCCGCCATATGCCCCGCGCCGATGACCAGCACGCGCCCCCGTTTCAGCAGATCGGGGAACTGACGCATCGCATCGACCGCGACCGACACCACCGACACGTGACCGGCGGCGATGCCGGTTTGCGTGCGCGCCCGCTTCCCCGCTGCCAGCGCCCCGTGCAACACGCGATGCAGCACCGGACCGATCGCTCCAGCAGCGTGCGCAATTGCAAGCGCCTCCTTGATCTGACCGACGATCTGATCCTCACCGAGCACCATCGAGTCGAGACCGGCGGCCAGCCGATAGAGATGGCGCACAACGGCTTCATTGTGATACGTGTAGAGTGATGGCGCAAACACCTCCCGATCAACGCCGCGCTGCTCACCAAGGAACGTTTTCAACACCTCATCGCCAACCACACCGTCATGCGTCACGGCGCACACCTCGACCCGATTGCATGTCGAGAGGATGATCCCCTCATCGACATGCTGGCGCAACGCCAGGAGCGCACCGGGCAACTCATTCAGACTGAACGCCAGTCGCTCGCGCACGATCACCGGCGTTGTGCGCTGATGCACACCGATCAGGGTTATCTGCATACCCGATCACCTCGCTCTTGTTGCTCATATCCGGTAATCACCCCCAGCAGCACCGCGTCCATGAAGTGGTCGATACGCGCATGGAGAGCGACTGCCTGATCGAGATCGTTCGGTTGGGCAATGCCAGGCACCGGCATTGCCAGCCGTGAAAACGAATTGCGGAAGAACAGGAATGCCTGCACCGTATCGTGCATGCTGACTCCGGCATCGCGCGTTTCGCGCCCATAACTGCACCCGATCGCGCGCGCTTCGTTGAGGAACCGTTCGTCTTCTTCCTGGCGATTGATATACTGGATCAACAAGCCAAGAAGACGCTGCCCAAGACCGCGCATCCGCTCGGCATTCGAGTGCGTCATCAGGCGTGAATGCCAGTCGGCGCGCGCCATGGCGTGCGCATCGAAGCGCAGCAACGACAGCGGCGGCGGTGTGGATGGTCGATCATGCTGCTGCGCTTCTTCCATCGCCTTCAGCAGTCCTGTCCGTGAGAAGCGACGATGACCGCCAAGGGTGCGCTTCATCGGCACCCTCCCCGTGTCCCCCCAGCGGCGCAGCGTTGATGCCGCTACTCCAAGGAGGGCGCTCGCCTCGGCAAGCGAAAGCCATTCATTGTCGGCTGACCCCGCATCGTTCATGGCGATAACATGTTACAACTTTCACAACATATCGCAAGTTGAGAAATCTTTATTCGCTGTTGATTATGGCGACGTATGTCGCGCAGCGGCGACCACCTCGAGCGCCCGACGCGCCGCCTCGCGCCCCTGTTTGATGCAGTCGGGCACGCCGACGCCGCGATACGCTGCACCGGCCAGCAGCAGACCGTCGGGACAGAGCGCTTCGAGCGCCGCGATTCGTTCCAGATGGCCAACGTCGTACTGCGGGTTGCCGTTGTTCCAGCGATAGACGCGCGTCAGCAGCGGAGCAGCAGTAATGCCCAGGATGGCACGCAGATCGGATTGCGCCAGACGCATCAGTTCGTCATCGTCGCATGCCAGTAGTTCTGGCCGCCGCGACCCGCCGGCGAAGCAGCGCAGCAGGAGATAGTCATCGGGAGCGCGATGGCGAAACTTGACCGAGGAGAGGGTGCAGGCGTTGATCCAGGTCTGTTCGCTGCGCGGAATGACCAGCCCATAGCCATCAAGCGGCGTCCCGACCTCACTGCGTCGGTAAACCAGCGAGATGGTTGCTGTCGAAACGTACCGGATGGCGCGCAGCGCCTCCGCCAGCGCCGGGAACGACTCGCCCACAAGGTCGGCAGCGGCATAGGACGGCGTCGCCAGGATGACCGCATCGGCATCCAGGGTGGCGCCATCGTCCAGCCGCAGGCGATACGGACGCGCAGCAGTTGGATCGTATGCCAGCGCCACCACCCGGCGGTTGGTCAGGATACGCGCGGTCAGATGCTGTTCCAGCCGCTCGACCAGCGAGCCCATGCCGCCGCGCAGGGTCATAAAGGGCGACTGATGCGCCGAAGAAGATGGCGGTGCAGAGCGACGAGCCGCCAGCATGCCACGGATCAGGCTACCGTGACGTTTTTCCAGATCGCGGAAGCGGGGAAACGTCGCCATAATGCTCTGACGCTCACACTCGGCGCTGTGAATGCCGGAGAGAATTGGTTCCGCCAGACGGTCGAGCGCCTCATTCCCCAGGCGACGACGAATGAAGTCGGCGAGCGTCTCATCGCCATCATCGCGGCGTGCCGGAACGAACAGGTCGAGCGCCATGCGGAGCTTTCCAAACGGCGAAATGAGCGGCGAAAACGCAAAGGGCGCAATGCGCGTCGGAACGATCAGGAGCATGCCTTCAGGAAGCGGTTGCGGTCGTCCACGGGTCAGCACCCAGGTAGTGCGACGCATCGGCGCAGCGACCATCAACTCCTCACCTAGACCGATCTCACGCGCAAGTTCGGCAGCCCACGGTTTCTGCGCCATGAACGAGTCGGGTCCGCCTTCGATGATGAACGACCCGTTGCGCTCGGTGACGATCTTGCCACCCAGGCGCGCCTCGCGCTCGATGAGCGTCACGGCGACCGGCGGAGCGCCGTTGGACGCTGCGCGTCCCAGTTCATACGCTGCGCTCATACCGCTGATCCCGCCGCCGATGACAACAATGTGCGACCGGTCATCGGGGAACAACGCCACCCTCGATGTCGAATGCATCGCGGTCATGGACATATCAATCTAGTCAAATCTTGTCAAATCCGCGCTCACTATAGTAGATTTGGCAGGTTAAGTCAAGGTTTACAAAAGTGACACAATGCATATGCAAGAGCGCGACAGGTGAGAGGTGAGAGGTGAGAGGTGAGAGGTGAGAGGTGAGAGGTGGGAGGTGGGAGGTGGGAGGCGAGAGGTGAATCAGTAGAGACGTTGCATCGCAACGTCTCCAGTGCGAAGGTTGCCGGTTGTCGTAGGGGCGCCGCTGGCGCGCCCTTGCGTTGCATGGTGCGCATTGCACGTGGGAAGGTGGAAGGTGGTCGTGGC
>NZ_JBYNRX010000089.1:0-14536 GCF_057785375.1 Roseiflexus sp. | reverse complement strand
TGGTGACCTTCGTGGTTACGGGCTGAACCGCCAGGGACCCGACACGCACGAAGGGGAACATGAAGCGCATGTCCTTCGTGTCCCTTGGTGACCTTCGTGGTTCGCTTTGTGCAGTGAAGTCATTATTGTACAAATGACTGCGTATTAGTATCAGTTCTCGGTTCTCGGTTCTCAGTTCTCGGTTCTTGATTCTTGCGAGGTCATCCATGTCCGACACACTCGAACAGTCCATTGATCGCCCGGTTCCGCGTCGTATCCGCGTGCTGCCATACCTGGTGCTGTTTGGCGGCGTTCTGGTTGCCGCCGCTGCATCGATTATGATTCGCTATGCTCAGGATATGGAGGTGCCTTCCACCACAATCGCCGCCGGTCGGCTGGGACTGGCGGCGATCATCCTGCTTCCGATTGCCTGGTCGCGTGCCGGGGACGAGTTGCGCCGCCTGTCACGGCGCGACATCCTGCTCGGAGTCGTGTCTGGCGTGTTTCTGGCGGTTCACTTTGCCGCCTGGATCTCATCGCTGGCGTACACCTCGGTGGCTTCCTCAGTCGCGCTGGTTTCGACCAACCCGCTGTGGGTGGCGCTTTTGTCGGCGGTGCTGCTGCGCGAGCGACCATCGTCGCCGACGATTGCCGGGGTTGTGTTGACAATCACGGGAAGCATTCTGATCGGCATTAGCGACAGCAGCGGACCCGATAGCGGCAATGCGCTGCTGGGGAATCTGCTGGCGCTGCTCGGCGCATTCGGCGGTTCGATCTACTTCCTGGTCGGGCGCAGCCTGCGCCGCCATATCTCGGTGCTGGCGTACATCTGGCTCGTCTACACCAGCGCTGCCGTCGCCTTGCTGATCACGGCGCTGGCGTTCGCCGGAACCGCCAATCCGCTGGAACTCTTTGGCGGATATCCGCCACTGGCGTACCTGTTGCTCCTTGGTCTTGCACTCGGACCGCAACTGCTGGGGCACACCGCATTCAACTGGTCGTTACGCTACCTGTCTGCCACCTTCGTCACTGTTGCACTGCTGGGAGAACCAATTGGTTCGGCGCTGCTGGCGCTGATCTTGTTTGGCGAATGGTTTGCGCCGTTGCAACTTGCGGGTTTCGTGCTGCTTCTGATCGGCATTGCTGTTGCGGCGCGCGGGGAACGCGACAATGACTAGGAACGAGAGACCATCCCGTTTTAAATAAGCGCCCACAAAGGCGCAAAGGCGCAGAGTTCCGCATTTGAACTTTGCTGATGATGGCTCATCTTCCTTTTGGCAACGCCCTGTGTCTGTACACCAAACCTGCCGGGCAATGCGTCAGCGCCGCCTATGCCAGAATCTCGATCGCGCCGGGAATCAGTTCAGCCGTCACCGTGCGCGCTCTGGTCGAGAGCACTTCGCCATCGGTTGCGACCGGGATTGGCGCCGAACTGCTGATGGTGACATGCCGCACCCGCGCCATGGTCACCTGGCGCAGCTTCGTATGCGTGCCCTCGAGCACCTTCGGGATGTGACGAATGATCTCGTCGATGCGCAGATTATTGACCAGGCAGGCATCGAAGTAGCCGTCATCGATGCGTGCGTCGGGCGTGAGCAGGAATCCGCCTGCCTGATAGCGACCATTGGCAATGCTGGCGAAGAGCAGCCGGCGCTGGATGCGGCGTCCGTCGAACTCGATCGTCATGGGATGCGCTTTGTAATTCGCCATTGCCCGAATAATCGCCAGCAAATAAACGGCAAACCCCTTCAGCCGGGTGATCTTGAGCGCCTCTGCCGCCGCCTGCGCATCGAACCCCGATCCAAGCGCGTTGATAAACCAGCGTTCCAGTTGATTATCAACGCGCACCAGACCCAGATCGACTGTGCGCGGTTGCCAGCGTGCAATGCGTTGGACGCTGCCGTAGATGTCGTTCGCCAGAAAACCGTCCAGCACCTTGATGAAATCACAGCCGGTTCCGAGTGGAATGATCCCCAAAGGCACGCGACGTTTGCTGCTGGCTTCTGCCATCTTGATGCCGTTGACCGCTTCATTGACGGTTCCATCCCCGCCGACCGCCACAATCGCGTCATAGCCGCGTTCGACGGCCTGCTGCGCCATTTCGATCGCACCGCCGCGCGTGTGGGTCATGACCATATCGTAGTCGATGCCAGCGCGCTCGAGCGCCAGGTCCAGATCGTGCCGCCGCTCGCCCGCGTGGCCACGGCCAGCCCAGGGGTTGAGAATGATCAGCGCCTTGTCCATGTTCTCTGCTCACGGTATCAACGGCGCAGATGCGCCGCACCAGCGATTATACCGGATGTGAAAAGTTCCCCTATTCTTTTTCGCGGATTTCGTGTATAATCTGCCTAGATTCCCTCTATCTTTTTTTGATCATTTCGGGTATAATCCGCGCAGGTTGACGCGAGGACGCGTCTGTTCAGTTAACGGCAAGAAAGGGAGGGTACGATGACGCACGAAGATCTGCTGGCTCTCATTGAAGAGGGCGTCGAGAACGGTCGGATTTCGCCAGCGCTGGCCGCATTCATCACCGCAGAACTGCTGGGCAAGGAGGCTGCTGAAACGGAATATGCCGAAGACCGGTTGCTGGAAACAGTTGGCGCATGAGCGCCATCAACCGTTTCGGAAACCATGAAGCCGCCCAATCGGGCGGCTCTTTCCATCGCTCCGGTTCTCTGAAGCGAAGAATTACCCTGCCAGTTCACGGCGCACGATGCGCGTCCCTTCGACCATCGCCTTCAGTTTGGCGCGCGCCGCCCAACGCGCCGTCTGGCTGAACCCGCAGTCGGGCACGATCGTCAATTTCTCCGGCGCCACATAGTGCAACGCTACCCGGATCCGCCCGGCAACATCCTCCGGTGTCTCGATGTAATAGTTTTTCACGTCGACCAGACCAGCCGCCAGTTCCTTCTCACTCGGAAATTCGCGCCATAAATCGATCTCCGCCAGTTCGCGGTTGGCGAATTCCAATGCGTACTGATCGGCATGCGCGTCGAGAATGTGCGGAAACAGCGGACGATAGGTGCGCTTCGCCGTGGGACGCCCGACATAGTTGCCAAAGCAGAGGTGTAATCCGATTTTGGCGTTCACACCGGCAACCGTGGCGTTGAACAGTTCGACAAATGCGTGTGGCGCGTCGGGGCGAACGGCAATCGATGGTTCGTCGATCTGAATGAATGTGCATCCTGCCGCAACCAGCGCCTTCAGTTCGGCATTGATAATCGGCACGAGCGCCTCCGCCACCTCCCACCGCGTTGTGTACACTGCGCCGGGCTTGATCCGTCCGGCAAGCGTGAACGGACCGGGGCATGGCATCTTGATCGGACGCGCCGTGCGCTGCTTGACATAATTATACTCAGTGAGCAGACCAAGACCGTCCGGTGCAGTGATCGGTTCGACCGCCTCGTAACTTTCGCGCTGGTCGTGGCCTGCGACTCCGATCCGACGCTGCGGCGGCAACTCGCGCAGCCCGGTGAGAAAACTGTAGAACGCCGCGGTGAAGAAACCGGCGCGCCGCATCTCCCCATCACTCACAATGTCTACGCCGGCATCCTCCTGATCGCGCAACGCCATATCGACCGCATCATCCTGCGTTTCGCGCATGTCGTCCGGTCCAAGTTCGCCGCGCTGCGCTGCCCAGAGCGCCACATGCAACCAGGCGGGCCAGGCGTAGGAGCCGATGACGCTGGTTGGGAGAAGCGGAAGGTCCATATGTTCACCTCATCACATACTATGACTACCATGCAGTCCATCCGCCATCGATGGGTAACACGACGCCGGTCACGAAAGCGGCATCAGCGGATGCCAGATACGTCGCAGCGGCGGCGACATCCTCCGGTGCACCCATAGCGCCGGTCAGCGGCTGAAGGTGTGTCAGCCGTTGCTGAATATGCTCACTCTCCTGAGCGCGGCGGCTCATCGGTGTGGCGATCAGCCCGGGAGCAATGACGTTGACGCGCACACGGCGTGGCGCGTAGTACACCGCCATCGCGCGCGACAACCCGATGATTCCTGCTTTTGCAGCAGCATAGGCGTGGGTGGCAAAATCGGCATCACCGCCAACCATGCCCAGCACCGAACTGAGGTTGATGATCGACCCGCCGCCCGCCGCCAGCAGGTGCGGCACTGTTGCACGACACATGAGAAAGATGCTCGTCAGGTTCACGTCGAGCGTGTGCCGCCATCCATCGAGCGTGCAGGCGTCGACCGGTCCATCCCCCCAGCGCCGGCCGCTGGCGCCTGCGCCGTTGAACACGATGTCGAGGCGATGCAGATGCTCAATCGCACTCGACACCGCCTGTTCTACCTGCAACGGGTCGGTCAGATCACACGTGATGGCAACGAATGATCCAGTTGCGCCGCCAAGCGCGCGGGTGTTGTTCAGCCCGTCGCCATCGAGGTCGAAGCCGACAACACGCGCTCCTTCGGCAAGGAAGCGGAGCGCCACGGCACGTCCGATCCCGCTTGCCGCGCCGGTCACAATCGCAGTTTTTCCCGTCAGACGCATGACCCTCTCTCGAAAAGCGGAATGCACCCTGAGCCTGTCGAAGGGTGCATTCCGCTGCCCGCCTTTCGACAAACTCATACCAGTGGCGTTCAGTCAGACAATTGGCATGAGCAGCCCCAGCGGGGCTTTCACCTGCTCAGCGAGGGCTTTAGCCCGCAGCGGCCCGGCGTCCTGCTGCGCTTACCGGCAGTATGGTCCAGGTGACCGCACATTAGTATCAGGGCTGTGGGTGCGGGCAGCGTTCATTCATTATTTTGCGTCAATCGTTTCAAGCAATGCTCCAGCCCTTCAGCGCGACGTTTGCGGCGTTGAACGTCCCCCGCCATACACCTGCGCCACCCGCGCCCGATACTCGTCGTAGGTGCGCTCGAACAGTTCCTCCGAGGCGGCGCTGCCAATCAACACACTGCTGGTCAACACCAGCGGCGGCTGTCCGCGTTTCGTCAGTTCGGCGGCGACCAGGCACTTCAGTGCATTGACCACTGCCGCATACCCGATCGTCGATCCAGGACCGACGGGGTATTGCAATCCCTCGATCGTCACCAGCGCGTCACCGGCAGGCGCACAGTTGTCGATTGTCACATCGGCGCAATCGATCAGGCGTTTGCCGCTGCTGTGGCGCGGCGTGGACGCCTGGCAATGCGCGACCGACACCACCGCGATCACCGGCATGCCGCGCGTTTTTGCTTCGAGCGCGACATCGATAACGACCTGGTTGACGCCGCTGTTCGAGAAGATGATGAAACTGTCGTGCGGACCAAAGACGAAGTTGCGCAGGATGACCCGACCAAATCCTTCGACCTTTTCGAGGAACATTGCCTGGCGCTGCCCATTGGGTCCGACAACCGGATTATGGTATGTGAGCGACAGTTCGACAATCGGATGGAAACCGGGGAAACTGCCGTGACGCGGAAAGATTTCCTCGATCGGGATGCGTGAGTGGCCCGTGCCGAACAGATGCACCAGCCCGCCGGCGGCGATGGTGTTGGTGCAGATGAGCGCCGCCTCGAGGATGGCAGGCATCTGCGTCTCGCGTACCCGGCGCACAATCATTTCGGCGCGTTCCAGATAGTCCAGCATCGGTGCAGGGTCGAGGGTCATAGCGCCTCATCAATCGCTGGTAGCCTGAATATCAATCACCCGCTCGATGATCCGTCCCGTCGTTTTATCGGAGAGGATCTGTTTCAGTTTATTGCCGTGCATGCGTTCTTCTTTCACCAGCGCATACCCGTCGATCTCCTGCGCAACGCGACGCAGCGGCTTCATCGGCTCAGTGGCGCGCCACTCGACCTCGACCGCCTCCCACTGGCGTGATTTTGCCGAGCGGTAAGCGGCGTCGAGGATGGCGTTGACCACATACCCGTCGTAGAACGTCTCCATCGGCGCGCGGTTGTTGTCCATCGCCTCGAACATATCGGTGAACATGTGGTTGTACCCCAGTTCGTGGACCTCATCGCCTACCGGGAAGAGCCAGCCGGTTTCGGTTTCGGCTTTTTCGGCGACATACCCGCCGCCGCCGGCGGTGAACATCTCGAAGCCGGTGCGCAGAAAGTGGTTGAGCCAGATCGTGCCGTTCGTTCCGGCCACCTCATCACGCAGGTCCATTCCGCCGCGGAACGTCCAGCTCACCTCGAACTGCCCGACTGCGCCGTTCTCGAAGCGGATCAGCGCGATCGCGTTATCCTCGGCAGCAATCGGATGCACCAGCGTATCCGCCCAGCACATGACTTCCACCGGACGATTGTTCTTCCCGGCGAAATTGCGAATGATCTCCGCACAGTGGCATCCCAGGTCGATAATCGCGCCGCCGCCGGCCACGTGGGCATCCCAGAACCAGGCGCTATGCGGTCCGGGATGCGTCTCACGTGAGCGCACCCACAGCACATCGCCGAGGGCGCCGGCTTTGACCGACTCCAGCGCCTTGAGCGTCTTCGGGGTGTACACCAGGTCTTCGAGGTAGCCGGCAAACACACCCGCCTTCTCGACTGCGTCGAGCATCTGGCGCGCCTCGGCAGCGGTGCGACCAAGCGGCTTGGTGCAGAGCGCCGCTTTGCCCGCTGCCGCCGCCATTTCAACCGCCTGAACATGCTGATCATTCGGTAGCCCGATGATCACCGTATCGGTCTCCGGGTCCTCAATGGCCGCCTTAAGATCATTGGTGGCTCTGGCAATGTTCCACTGCGCCGCAAACGCCTCGGCGCGCTCGCGGGTGCGTGAGTAGACCGTTGCGATCCGGTCGCGCCCTCGATGACCGTGGAGGGTCATCGTGTAGAACATGCCGATCAGACCGGTTCCGAGCAACGTAATCGAGTGCGACTTCATAGGCGCTCCTTTGCTGCAAGTTCCCCTTCGAGTCGTTGCGCTGCCCACAGCGCAGCGCCGATGACGCCGGCTTCGCCGCCAAGCTGCGCCAGGGTAATCTGTACCCGGTCGAGCGGCGTCAGATGACAGCGCGCCATCACCTCGGCGCGCGCCGGTTCGAGGAGCCAATCGCCGAGGCGCGACATCCCTCCGCCGATGACAACTCGCTCCGGGCTGAAGATCGTGATCAGGTTGGCGATGCCAATGCCGAGATAACTTCCGGCGCGTTGCAGAATCTCGCGCGCGATGGTATCGCCCTGTTCGGCGGCGCGCGCGATGATCCCCGGCGTAATCTTGTTCAGGTCGTAATCCACCAGGGTTCCGATCTGTGTCGTCATCCCCTGCGCCACCACACGCAACGCCATCGCCGTGATCGACGGACCGCTGGCGAACGTTTCCAGGCACCCGCGATTGCCGCAGCCGCAGCGCGGACCATACGGATCAATCGTCATATGCCCGACTTCACCGGCAGTCCCATCGATCCCCAGGTACAATCGCCCATCGATGGCAATTCCGCCGCCAATACCGGTGCCAAGAGTCATGCCGATCACGCTGCGCGCATCGCGCCCGGCGCCGAAGGTCGCCTCTGCCAGGGTAAACGCGCGCGCATCGTTAATGATCGCCGTCGGACGACCGGTAAGGCTGGTCATATTGGCGGCAAGCGGCACATTGCGCCAGCCGGACGGGAGATTCGGCAGCAGGATCGTCACCCCTTGCGCAAGATCGATCAATCCGGGCACGCCGATCCCGATGGCGGCAATCTGATCGAGCGGCGTGTTGATCTGCGCACACACCTGTGCGGCGAGCGCAGCCATGCGCTCGATAACCGCTGCCGGACCTTCGTGCGCTTCGGTGGGAACCATCAGTTGGAGGAGACGCGCGCCGGTGCGTATATCAACGGCGGCGGCGGCGATTTTGGTGCCGCCCAGATCAATGCCGAGGCAGACGTTCATTGTCTTCTATTTTTGAAGATTTATCGATAGGGTGATACTAGCGCATCGGGGTAGGGCTGTCAAGCGGGGGAAGAACCCACGCAATCGAGCACCTGGACCATCAAGGACGTGGAGTGGTTGCCGTTGGCTGCGCCGGTCGCCGCTGACGTTGGCTGAGCTTGTCGAAGCCAACGCCAGCCTCAAGACAGTCAATAAGGTCTTCGCTTCGTTGCAAACAAGCGCCGCGGCTGACCTTTCAATCCCCGGCATTTTGCGGTCAGTCAGACACGATGTTCCAGGGTTCGGTTTGCAAGGCGCAACGATCCACAACGCGCGTTGGCAGTCCGCCCGGCGGCTGTGAAGCCGCAGGCTACGGTTGCCAAGCCCGCCTGCGCGGGCTGGAGCGGGTATGCGCCGCGCAGGAGGAGGGCGGGCTTCAGCCCGCCTGCGCGGGCCGGAGCGGGTATGCGCCGCGCAGGAGGAGGGCGGGCTTCAGCCCGCCTGCGCGGGCTTCACCGGGCGATGCCGGATCTTTTCTCAACAGCCATTATGGTCCAAATGACCGCGTATCGGCTCTCATCCCTGCTACGCGCCAGGTTAGGACATTCGTTTGCATTTCCCGTCCCTAACGCCCCGCTATGGCTGCATCGTGATCATCGGGAGATGGACGCGACGTGAATTGGGCGGCGTGGGCGTTCCTGGCGGTGCAGGCGTCCCCGGCGGCTCGGATGAGAGCGGCGGCGCCAGGTTTTCATACACCAGCACACGGTTGTGTGACCAGCCAATCGAGATAATGTCGAGGTCGCCGTCGTTGTCGATATCGACGAGTTGCGCACCATCGTGGTGCTCATCGCCGGTGGAGACCATCCAGCGGCGCCAGCGCAATCCGTAGCCATCATCATTCTCGAAGATCAACAGACGCGCGCGCTCCGGGCGCGAGGTGTCATGCTCGCCAACAACAACATCGAGGTCGCCGTCACCGTCGAGGTCGCCGACGTCCAGGCTCATTGGTCCGATGACATCGGCAGCAATGACATGTTCAGCCCACCGTGCCGCCGGGTCCGCACCCTGTTCGTACCACGCCAGTTTCCCTGGCACGCCGATAGCTTCGAACCCGACAATGGCATCTGTCCGTCCGTCGCGGTTGATGTCCGCCAGACAATTCCGGTCCGGTGCGCCTGAGGCGTTGGAAATCGTCAGCGACGTCCAGCTTCCGCTATCATTGCGCAACCAGCGGGTGCCGGTCAGCAGGTCGAGATCGCCGTCCCGGTCGATGTCGCCAGCGCTGATTTCTTCGTCTTGCGAGAGCGATGAGATGGTGCGCAAGTTCCATGTCGCGATGGCAGGATCGTCTGGAACCTTCAGTTTCTGAACGCCGCGCCCGGATTCGTGCCATGAAAGGGCAATTTCGAGCGGACCGTCAGGCATAAAACGTGCGCCAACCGCTCCCTGGAGAAAGTCGCCGTTGCTGGCGGCCAGATTGGTCAACACGGTGAACACACCGCCATCGTTGCGCGCCCATGCGAGGCGCCCGTTGCGCTCCGAACCGCGTCCCTGCGTTCCAAAGATGTCCAGGTCGCCATCATTATCGAAGTCTGCCAGGATTGCCGCATTCCACAGCGGTTCGCCGATCGGCGTGCGCACCCAGTCGCCATCGGCGCGCCCCGGATTGCGATACCACCACGCGCCGCTGACGATATCCGGCAATCGGTCGCCGTTGAGATCGCCATAGAGCACGAAGATGGCGCGGTCGGGGCGTGCCGCATCGATCACATGCCTCTGCCAGCGCGACAGGTTGCGTTTCGTCGGGTGGTTGGTTTCGTTCAGCCAGATACGGAGGCGCGGCGTTTCAAAGTTGTATGGCTTGCCAAGAATATCGAGATCGCCGTCACCATCGATGTCGCCCAGGCGCGACTCGTGGTGATCGATGCCGGGCGGTCCCTCCGCTGGCTGAAACGCGCCTGTGCCATCACCATACAGCAGAATCATGCGCGAATCGGGATTGGCGCCATCGAGACGCATCTCGCCGGAAAAGATGTCCAGGGCGCCATCGCGGTTGAGATCGGCAAGCGCCAGGCTATGAGCGTCCTCTACGCGATCCACGAGCGTCTGTCGCTCCCAGGCGGCGCCCGTCCAGTGATACAGGTCAATCGTCCCTCTGCCGTGGCTGGTGCTCGTGACCACTTCAAGCCGCCCGCCAGGGATGATCTGCCCGGCAACGACGCGGATGCCACGATTGCCGGCATTGATCGCTTCGGCGACATACCTGCCGTTCGTGAAACGAAACCAGTAGCCGCCTCCAACCAGATCGGTCACTCCGTCGCCATCGATGTCGGCGGCGGTCAGACCTTCCGCATAGGCCGTGGACGTGAATACGGCGGATGGCGTCCAGAGACTGGCGTTGCGCGGATCAGGCGGAACAGTCGCAACGTACAGGATCGATGGTTGATTGTTGTTGCCCTGATTCCAGAACGCCAGTTCCGGGCGGCCGTCGCCATTGAAGTCGCCGAAGACCTGGTCGTGGTAGCGATTTTGCCCACCACTCTTGATCAGGTGTCGCGTCCAGCCAGTGTTTGGGTCGTCGTTCGGATACGGGTTTTCCCACCAGAACACGCGGTTGCCGCTGTAATCCTCGCCAGCGACGATATCGAGATCGCCGTCGCCGTCGATGTCGGCAAATGCGCCACCGGCTTCGATGCTCAACTGTGATGGTTCAATCAATAGTCGCTGCCATCCGGTTGCGGTGAAACGCAGCCAGACGAGCGCCGGCGCTTTGCCGCGACCTCCAACCACAATATCGTCCCGTCCATCACGATCAATGTCGAACGACAGCATCATGGTTTGCTCGACGGGACCGGTCATTGGCAGAGCGGCGGCATCTGCCAGATACCTCCACTGAACCAGCGGTATCGAGTGAGCCAGCGGGGTTGAGGAGGCTGATGAAAGCGGCCTGGGGGTGACGGCAGGGGCCGCGCAGGAACCAAGAAAAGTGAGCAGCAGGAGAGCGTTGGTGATCAGACGCAATGAATCCTCCTTCGCTATCGTCACTGAAGCAGCAACGATCGGACGACGCGATCCCACGTGATGTCCGCCACCCGCGCTGGTCCGGCGGCGCCGAGACGTGGGGCGAGGGCTGCATCATCGAACAGCGTGTCGAGATGAGCGGCAATCGCGTCAGGTTCCGGTGGTGCGACGAGTCCAGTGACGTTGTGTTCAACGAACTCCAGCACGCCGCCGGAGTCGGTCGTGGTCACGACCGGGCGTGCGGCAGCCAGCGCTTGCACAGACGTGAATCCGTAATCTTCATCGAACGGCGCATAGTAGACAGCCCGCGCTGAGGCGTAGAGGTCGATCAGTTCGTTGTCGGGCACGAAACCGCGAAACACCACGCGCGCGCCGAGGTTCAGGTCGGCTGCCAGGCGCTCCAGGCGCGCGCGATCGTCGCCCGCGCCGACGAAGATGCAGCGGATTGGCTGCCGGGTGCAGGCAAGCGCGCGCAGCAGCAGATCGAGCCGTTTTGCGGCATCCAGGCGCGCATCGGAGAGGAGATAGTCGGTGTAGGGTCCGGCGCACAGCCGCCCGGCATAGCGACTTGGCGGATAGAGCGGCTGCGTTTCCAGTCCAACGAAGCGTTTGAGCCGTGCTGCGACATTGCGGGAAATAGCGAACAACCGTTGCGCCTCGCCAAGCGATGCGCGGTCCATCCGCAGCAGTTGATCACGGGTCACGCGGTCTTCCGGGGTGTTTGCGAAGTCTGAGAGCGGTGTGCCATACCAGTCATACGCCTGGCGGTGCTGATGCACCAGCCAGACGACCTTGCGCGCGTGACGTGCGGCGTAGGACGGAAACTTGGTGCAGATAATCTGGTCGACCGGCGCGCCGTTGACGTGCTCCAGATCGAGGAGGCGCCACGCCAGCGCTGAAGGTATCAGACGTTCGTGGGGTTGCCAGGCGTAGGGCAGCGCCACGATATCGACGGTGTGGCCGCGTTCGCAGAGGGCGTCGTGCAGTCCTTCGACCAGCAATTCAGCGCCGCCGCGCGCAAATGGCACCTGTGCCGTGCAGATCAGGATGCGCTGAGGCATACCCTCAGTATAACCGAAAATCAATCACTGCATGCTACTGGCATACTCGATGCCGCTCTGAAGCGTGCCACGGGTGACAATCCCCTGCAGACTCACCCCCATCCCGACGAGCGTCTGCGCCACTTCAGGGCGAATGCCGGTGAGCACCACCTCGGCGCCCAGCAACCGCACCGCCTGCGCCGCCTGCATCAGCGCACTGGCGACGTGCGTATCGACGATCGGCACGCCGGTGATGTCGAGAATGACGATCGACGCGCGGTATTCGGCTACCCCGTGGAGCAGGCGATCAACGGTCAGTTGCGTTCGCTGTGAGTCGAAGGCGCCGATCAGCGGCATGAGCAGCACGCGCTTATTGAGCGGGATGAGCGGCGTGGAAAGTTCCGCCAGGGTGCGCGCCTGCATGGCGATCACCTGTTCCTGCAAGCGCAGACGCTCCTCATTCGCTTTCTGGAGTTCGAGCGTTTTGGCAGCGATTTCGTCGAGCAGGCGCTGCTGACGTTCGCGCTCACGCGCCTCGCGCAACACTGCGATCTCGTTCTCGATCGTCCGGTTCGACTCATACACATGAAACTCGACCGACGTCTCGTCACCGTCAATGACCATGTTCTTCTCGTCAGCCCAGCACTGCACGCCAAATGCATGGGTGAACAGCCCAATGATCTTCCCCTGGAGAAATGGGCACCCCCAATTCACGGGCTGCCCGCGCTGCATGTCGAGTTCCCACGGGTTGCGGATGCGCACAATCGCTTTCCGTTGTTCCAGATCGCAGAAGGGGAGTTCCAGCCGCCCCCAACCAATCGTGCTGATGACCTCACCCCACGCTAGCAGCCCTTCTTCGAAGGTTGAACCGAGCGCCAGCACGATATCATGATAGTCTTCCGCCGTGCCAAAACTCCCACTGTGCGCCACCAGTAACCGGAAGAGCGGAATGCCGATTTCGTCTGCCAGAGGACGAAGAATCTTCAGCAATGACGGGTTCAGCCACAGGAGCGCTGATGGGATGCCAAAGAAGCGCACCCGCCCTTCATCGATAGACCATTCAAAAGGAGCGCGGTTAAGCACAACCGAATAGTGATCGGTGAAAACCTCATTCGACATCGAAATCCTCCGTCCCGCAACCGGTCATTAACCAGACGTACTCATTTGGTAGCACAGGAATGATGACAAAACTGACTCGGATTTGAAGCAAGTGCGTTGCGAACGTGTAACATTCGACCTTTACAATGCCTCGTAGAGCGTGGTATCATCCCATGCCACACGCCAGCGTTGCTGTGCATCCTCGGATTTTCTTCGCCGGGTCTGTTCACATCGCATCCTGATCATCTCAAGCCTATGTTGCAGTCCATCGAACAGGAACGTCTTCATTTCGAGCAGCAGCGCCGGTTCATCTATCGGACGGCGGGAGTGCTTGGTGTGCTGGCTGTGTTGTATGCCCAGTACAGCACCTTCATCGACACCCATTCGTCCTACATCTATCGCGCAGTCTATGCACTCAACCATATCGCATTCGCTGGCATGTGTGTGGCGCTTATCTGGCTGCTGGCGCGCCAGCGTGCGCCCATCGAACGCCTGGAGCGCCTGGCGCTCATCATGTTCATTGTTCAGTCGCTTGGGTTCAACGGCATCATACCGGCGGTCTTTCTCCCAACCCCAAGCGCCATGCTGCTCGACACAATCAGCGACGATATCTGGTTTTTGCTGATCATCTGCATCCTGGCGGTCAACCTCTATGACGTGCGACGCGGCGCGTTGATCGCTGTGAGCGTCTTTCTTGCATCGTTTGGCATCGTCATAGTGCAGATTGTGCGCTGGAACATGCTCGGCGTCGATGCTGCCAACAGCTGGCGGGTAGTGAGCATCTACCTGATGGCAGGGGCATTGTTGGGTTTTCTGATCGTTCTGTCGGCGTACCGGGCGCACGCAGAACGCCTTCGGACAGCATACGAACTGATGCGGGAGATCGCGTACACCGACGCACTGACCGGATTGCCGAACCGTCGCCGTTTGTACGAAGATTTGCGCCGGTTGATCGCAACAGCGGAGCGATATGGTCAGACGTTTTGCGTCTGTTTGTTCGATCTGGATCACTTCAAGCAGTTGAACGATCAGCACGGGCACCTGGTCGGCGATCAGGCGCTGCGCGCAGTTGCGCGCGCTGTGCCACAACACTTGCGCGCAGCTGATCATTTTGGGCGATGGGGCGGCGAAGAATTTGCCATCCTGCTGCCGCAGACCGATCTGAGCAGTGCACAAACGGCGCTTGATCGGGTGCGCCTGGAATTGCATGCAATCAATCTGCCCGATGTGTCGATGATCACGGCCAGTTTTGGCGTAACCGAATATGTGCCAGGCGATACCGGCGAGACCATCCTGCACCGCGCCGATCAGGCGATGTATCTTGCGAAAACAACCGGACGCAATCGGGTTGTCGGTGATGCCGAACCGGTAGAGATGTGGAGTTGTGATAAGGCGAGAGGCAAGAGGCGAGAGGCGAGAGGCGAGAGGCAAGAGGCGAGAGGCAAGAGGCGAGAGGCGAGAGGCGAGAGGCGAGAGGCGAGAGGCGAGAGGCGAGAGGCGAGAGGCGAGAGGCGAGAGGCAAGAGGCGAGAGGCAAGAGGCAAGAGGCGAGAGGCGAGAGGCAAGAGGCGAGAGGCGAGAGGCGAGAGGCAAGAG
>NZ_JBYNRX010000088.1:0-31800 GCF_057785375.1 Roseiflexus sp. | reverse complement strand
CACCCCTCACCCCTCACCTCTCACCTCTCACCTCTCACCTCTCCCCTCTCACCCCTCACCCCTCACCCCTCACCCCTCACCCCTCACCTCGGCACATCGACCCGCGCCAGGATTCGCGCTATTGCGGTATCGGGCGTCAATCCCTCGACCTCGGCATCCGGCTTGAGAATGATGCGATGGCGATAGACCGGTCGCACCAGAAACTTGACATCATCGGGGATCACATACGCGCGGTTTTGCATGGCAGCCCAGACCTTGGCAGCGAGGAGCAGGCTGATCGAGGCGCGCGGACTGCCGCCGAGCAGCAGGTCGAGGCTCTTGCGACTCGCCTGGGCAATGTCGGTGATATACTTCAGAATACCGTCGTCCACCTGCACCTGCTGGATCTCGGCGCGACACTGCGCCAGCAACGCACTGTTCACTACCGGACGCAGCCCGACATTGTCCAGGCGGTGAGCGTCGAAACCGGCGTGGTAGCGCCGCAGCACCTCCATCTCGACCTCCTGCGGCGCATAGTCGATGATCACCTTGAACAGAAAGCGGTCGAGTTGCGCCTCCGGCAGCGGATAGGCGCCTTCGTACTCGACGGGATTCTGGGTCGCAAGGACGAAGAACGGGTCAGGCAACGGCAGCCGTTGCCCTTCAATTGTAACCTGGCGCTCCTCCATGGCTTCGAGCAGCGCGCTCTGCGTCTTGGCCGGCGCGCGGTTGATCTCGTCGCCGAGCAGAATGTTGGTGAACACCGGTCCTTTGTGCAGACGAAACTGACCTGTGCCCATCTCGAACACTTGCGTGCCGATCACATCGGATGGCATGAGGTCCGGGGTGAACTGCACACGCTTGAATGATGCATCGGTCAGCATCGCCAGCGTCTTTGCCATCAGCGTTTTTGCGGTGCCGGGCACGCCTTCGAGCAACACATGACCGCCGCAGAACAACGCAATGATGATCTGCGTCAACGGTTCGTCCTGCCCGACGATCACTTTCGCCGCTTCAGCGCGGAGTGTTGTGGCGGCATCATGTGTTATCATTTTTGCTCTCACTGCGTTCAACGCACCCGTGGGCGCGGCGGCGTCACGCCCCTACATGTAACCTGCTCGTCTGCAACCCTCACGTTCACTCCGCCAAGACCCTTGAGGTCGCGCCTCGTCCTTTCCGCAGGCGGAGGCTGTTTCGCAGGTGACGTTCCATCGCAACACAGAGTCGTCGGCGAAGACCTCAAGGGTCGGGGACGTTCAATGTTCAACATTCAACATTCAATGTTCGCACCTGCCCCGCCCACGCCTCGACCCGTTGCGCCAGGCCGTCGCCGCTGCGCGCTGCCAGATTGCGCCGGTAGAGCAACGTCATCCAGATGAACCACGGCGGCAGCACCAGCGCCAGACCGAGCAACCACGCAATGCCAGCAATCGCCTGTGCAATCGTCGACCCTGAGCCGAGCAGCAGCAGCGCCGGGAGCGGAATGAACACCCCAACCGCCAGACTGACCGACGCGCCAACTGCGAAGACGACGAGCGCGCTCAATCCCCAGGCGACCAGATTGCTGCGAAAGCGGAAGATGATCAGATCGACGCTGCGCTCCAGCGCTTCGCCAAAACGCAATCGTTCGACGAGCCACGGCTGGAGCGCGTAGAACATGCTGCTGTAACTGATGCCACCGATGATGAACCCCAGCACATACATTCCGGTGATCAGCAAACCAAATACGACCAGCGCTGCGATGCCAGCGGGGCTATCCGAGTCGACAGCCGCAAACAGCACCGATGCGCTCAATCCCATGACATAGATCGGGCAGATGCAGAGAAGACTCACCGCAGACGAGGCGACCTGCATGATAAATCCGTAGATGATCGTAAAACACCCGGCTTTCGCTACGCCAAGAGGATGAATGGCCAATACCTCGCGCAGATTGATCGTGCGACCGTCGAGAGCGGCTATTGCGGCGCGCGACAGCCCGCCGATCAGGTAGAGCAGCAGCAGCGGCGCCAGCAACAAACCCGCCAGGGCGATGACCACGAGCCAGTTCTCGCCAATCCATTCGGCGTTGGCCACAAGCAGGCCAATCGCAATCGCAATCGGCGTCAGCCACGCCAGCCCGATCACCACAAAACTGGTAAAGTGGCGGCGGTAGAGGGCGCACCCTTCATCGAGCAGATCGAGCGTTGGTTGTAAACGTCCGGCAATGTTGAGTTTCATAATCACCCTCACGCTCCGGCGCCGTCACCGTTCACGAATCTGCGCGTCAATAAATGCGTCTGCTGCAGCAACGACGCGCAACAGATCGGCATCGGACGACGGTGTTGCACGAAGTTGCGCCAGCAGCGCCAGCAGGGCCGTTTCGTCGATGGAGCGCGCCCGCGCCATCTGATAGACGAATTCACGATCGTCAAGTTGCGGGTTGACGCCATATGGCTTCGCCAGCCGGCGCTTGAAATCGGCGTAAAAGTGCTGCTGCATATACCGGCGCTTACCGCCGCGCTGATACAGATCCGCCATGCTGTCGAGGTACTCGGCGCTGCTACGGCGCGCCGTCTCTTCCCTGAGCGGCACGGCGCGCCCGAAGCGTCGCCCGCCCAGCAACAGGAAGAGCGCCGTGATCGTGGCAACATACACTCCCGCCCATCCCCCCGGCGTGTTGAGCAATCCATCGGTCGGCGAGGAGGGCGCCACAAGCCCGTGATGATATTCATCGAATAGAATACGACCTCTCGGCGGCGCATGCCGCAGCATGTTCAGCACCAGCGCCGCATGTTGCCGGTCGCGCAGCCCGCTGTTGGTGAAGGGGCGGGCGGTTGCGCTGACGTACACGTATCCATTGCCGATCCGTATGCCTGCGATGAGAACCTGGCCAGAAGCGCCGAACAAGGGCGCATAATCGTTGCGCTGCGGCGTAAGCGTGCGCCGGGTGCGAACCGAGATCTCGCGCACCGGCGGTTGATCGAACACCGGTTGCAACACCGGTGCACGCTCGATGACCTGCGTCCCGGTGAGCACGGTGATCCGCATCTGCAACGCATCGAGCAGCGCATCCGACGCGCTGAGCACGGTTGGCGCATCGTCCGCAAATATCAGCGTCCCGCCGCGCTCGACCCATGCCAGAATGTCACGGGCGTGAGCGCGGCTAACCGTTTCGCTCGGGCTGAGCATCACCAGCACTGCATCGTCATCGGTGACCTCGAACGGGCGATATTCGAGACGGCGTGCATCATACCCCATTGCGCGCGCCCACTCGTAGAGCACGCGCGCCCCGTTTGGCGCACTGGAGTAGGTGCTGGGAAGATTCGGATCCTGCGGTGGCGCACCTCCCGGACCGACGACGACAAAGGCGATGAGAACGCCGAAGAGACCGACAATAATCAGCAGATCACGAACCCGTGTCATACGCGCTGCGCCCCTATATCGCGCCGCAGCGCTTCGATCTGCCGGCGATATGCCACGAACGCCGATTCATCGATCGGCGCATGACCGTACCAGACCAGATCGAACGTTTCGATCACCGGCGTCAGGCGCGCCAGCAATGCCGGATTGCGCTGCGCCCGCTCCAGATACTCGCGGTTCGTCAGCGCGCGGTCATAGCGCAACAGGTCCTGTTCATCGAGCCAGAGGAGCGCCGAGAGGTAAAGACTACGCACCGCAGCGCGGTAATCGCCGTCGCGCGCCAGGGCGCCGGCCTGATCGAACGCCTCGGAGGCGGTCGGCGCAGGATCGTCGCCGTTTGCAGCGATCCGCGCATCGTGCACCATGCCGCGCCGCAGATTGACCAGCAGATACAGAATGACCGCCAGCAACAGCGCCGCACCGATCAGCATGACCATCCAGGCGACCACGTTGGCTGCGTCCGGTGGAACGGCTTCAATCGGGCGCAGAACGGTTTCAAGCAACTGTGCCAGCCAGTCGAAGAAATCAATCAACCACTGTGACGTTTCAGGCTCTGAGCGATCAACCGGTGGCGACGACAACAGGCGATCCAGTCGTTCGAGCGCATCGGCGGGCGCCGATGACGGCGGCAGCGCCGACGCATCGATCAGGGCGCCAAGGCGCGCTGTGATCAGCGGAAAATCAGGAGACGGCGACGCGAGAGCCTCCTGCAACCAGACATTATCCACCGGGACAACCATTCCATCGGGCAGGCGCACCGACGTCGCCGCTATCAGGCGATCCGCCGCTTCTTCGAGACCAATACGATCACGACGTTGCGCAGCCGTGAATGCTTCGCGCAACCATGATTCATACGCCGCTGTATCGGGGATAGTATGTTGGGCAGCGACGGAAGCGACCAGAAGGCAGCACAACGCCGCACATACTATACAAGAGGACAGTAGACGCATGCCTTGCCAGCGCATGTATAATATCACTGCATGCAATTCTCCGTCTCAGCGCCTATGCTATTATAGCAGCAGCGTATGCACATGGGCAAAGGTTGCGAGATATTTACGCGCGGTTTGGAACCCCATAACCGTGGCAAAGTTAAAACGTGTATACAATGGCGGTGTATCGCGTACCACATAACTAGGGCATGATCCGCCCGATTTGTGGGCAGTGGCGTCGCCGTACACCGCAGCGGCGCGTACCGCATGTCTCAGTGCAATCATCACAGGCGCCTGCTCTTGGTCATCGGTCACGCTGTCGGACCTGGCCGTGAAAGCGCCAGGCGAAGCGCCATACTGTGGGTGCATCCTGAGCGATATCTCCGCGCAGATGCATATGTGCAGCGGAATGGCTCGCGCACCATATGAGCACGACGCTCAAAAGGCTCTGGCATCGCTCAGTTTAGTGAGGAGACAGGAATTATGCGGATCGGAATTCTGACTGGCGGTGGTGATGTTCCCGGCTTGAACCCCTGTATCAAGGCTGTTGTCAATCGTGCCAATGACGCCGGGATCGAGGTGATTGGCATTCGACGCGGCTGGGCCGGATTGCTCTGCTACAATCTTGATGACCCGGAGAGTGCATCGGAATGGGTGCAACCTCTCACAAAAGCGGATGTTCGCACAATCGACCGGTATGGTGGAACGCATCTGCATACATCGCGGACGAACCCGCAGAAGGTGCGTGAGAGGGATATGCCCGAGTTTCTCAAGGGCAAATTCGAATTCACCGGCGAAAAGAAGACCGCCGACTGCACGCCGCACGTGTTGCGCGTGCTCGAACACCTCGGTATCGATACCCTGGTGCCGATTGGCGGCGATGACACTCTCTCCTATGCGGTGCGCATGCACCGCGAGGGAGTGCGGGTCGTCGCCATTCCCAAGACGATGGACAACGACGTGTTCGGCACCGATTACTGCATCGGTTTCTCGACGGCGGTCACGCGCAGCGTCGATTTTCTCAACGCCCTCCGCACACCAACCGGGTCGCACGAGCGGATCGCAGTCATCGAACTGTTCGGGCGCAACTCGGGTGAAACGGCGCTCATTTCGGCGTACCTGGCGGACGTCGATCGCGCCGTCATCTCCGAAGTCCCGTTCGATGTCGAAAAACTGGCGCGCTTCCTGGTCGAAGATCGTCGGCGCAATCCGAGTAACTATTCTATCTGTGTGATCTCGGAAGGCGCTTCGATGATCGGCGGGCAGGTCATCGAGTATGGGCAGGAAGACGCCTACGGGCACCGGAAACTCGGCGGCATCGGTATGATCACCGGTGAAGCGATCAAAAAGATCACTGGCATCGACATCGTTCACCAGCAACTGTCGTACCTGATGCGCGCCGGCGCTCCCGACTCGCTCGACCGGATGGTGGCGATGTGCTATGGCAACCTTGCCGTCGATCAGTTGCTCCAGGGGCACAGCGGTCGCATGGTGGCGCTGCAGAACGGTCAGTATACCACTGTTCCCGTTGATACCTGCGTCCAGGGGGTCAAGCGGGTCGATGTCGAAGAATTGTACGACGCGGAGAACTACCAGCCGCGGGTCAAACACCCGCTCGGCAAGCCGATGTTCCTGTACTGAAGGAGGTTGACAATGGCCACGGTCACGATGACACGCGGCAAGTTCAATGGCATCAACGCATGTGCCAATGAACGCGGCGTGATTGCAGCAGCAGCGATGGATCAGCGCGGTTCGCTCAAGAAGGCGATCGCCAAAGCGCGCGGCGAAGGTGGAACAGCAACCAGCGAGGACCTGACGCTGTTCAAAACGGCGGTCACGAAAGTGTTGACCAGGCACGCTTCGGCGATCCTGATGGACCCGGAGTACGGTCTGCCCGCACTTCAGCACAAGGCGCCCAACGCCGGCGTCCTCATGTCGTATGAGAAAACCGGGTACGATGCAACCATCAAGGGGCGCTTGCCCGACCTGCTCGACAACTGGAGCGTGTACAGCCTGATCCAGTCGGGCGCCGACGCAATCAAAATCCTGATCTACTACAACCCCTTTGATGACCCGGATATTCTGGCGCGCAAGCATGCCTTCCTCGAGCGCGTCGGCGCTGAGTGCAAAGGTCTCGATGTGCCGTTCTTCCTCGAACCGCTGGCGTATGACGACAACATTGGCGATGAGAAGAGCTTCGAATTTGCCAAAGTGAAGCCGAAGTACGTCGCGGCGTATATGGAGGAGCTTTCCAAGCCGCAGTATGGCGTCGATGTGCTGAAGGTCGAGGTGCCGGTCAACATGAAGTTCGTATCGGGCACGAAGGCGTTCGGCGGTCAGGAAGCATATACCCGCCAGGAAGCGCTGAAACTGTTCCGCGAAGCGTCGGATGCCGCCACCAAGCCGTTCATCTACCTGAGCGCGGGCGTGACGGATGAGGTGTTCCGCGAGTCGCTCGAGATGGCTGCCGAAGCCGGTTCGCGCTTTGCCGGCGTGCTGTGCGGGCGCGCTACCTGGCAGGACGGCATTCCGGTCTATGCGCGCGAAGGGTATGACGCCCTCGAAGCCTGGCTCAACGACCGCGGCGTGCAGAATATCACGGCATTGAACGAAGTGCTCGACAAGGGCGCTAAACCCTGGTGGGATATGTACGGCGGCAAGGATGCGATCAACGTCGTTGATCTGCCGGTCTGATTCTGAAACTCCCGGGAAAGAGGGACGGGAATCTCCCGTCCCTATCAGTGTGCAATGACCCCGCACGATGGTCTGCGCGCTGTCGCGTTTCAGCCGCGACAGCGCGTCGTATTTTTGAACGAGACATCAGATTCCGGATACTGTTGTATCATAGCAAGCGAGAGCGTCTGGTCGCCTGCCGAACCGGATGCTGCTCTGGCTGCCGGCAATAGCGGTTCTATGAGAAGAGAGGAACACGCGCTATGACGATCGATACCGCATCACGCCTGCGCATCGCCATCTGTACTGGTGGTGGTGATGCACCTGGACTGAACGCTGTCATTCGCGCGGTCGTATTGGGTTCGCTCCACCGCAAATGGGAATGCTACGGTATTCGTGATGGCTTCAGCGGCATTCTCTCGCCAAAAAGCTATCCGCACGGCGGTGTTATTCTGCTCACGCGCGACCTTGTGCGCGGCATTACGCCGCTTGGCGGCACGATTATCGGCACGACCAACCGCGGCAATCCGCTGCGCTACCCGACGCAATTGCCCGATGGCACGGTGATTGAGCGTGATCGCACCGACGAGATTGTCAACGGATTGGCCGTGTATGGCATCGATGCCCTGATATCGGTCGGCGGCGACGGCTCGATGGAAATTGCGGCGGCGCTGGCGCGTAAAGGGGTGCGCGTGATCGGCGTCCCCAAAACCATCGATAATGATCTGGACGGGACGGTAGCAACCTTCGGATTCGATACGGCGGTCGCCTTTGCCACGGAAGCGATCGATCGCCTGCACACCACTGCCGAAGCGCACCAGCGGGTGATGGTGGTCGAGGTGATGGGGCGCTACGCCGGCTGGATTGCGCTCAATGCCGGCGTCTCCGGTACGGCGAATGTCATTCTCATTCCCGAAATCCCATACGACATCCACAAAGTCGTGGCCAAGATCAAGAACCGTGAAGCCGAAGGACGGCCCTACTCGATTGTCGTCGTCGCCGAAGGCGCATGCCCGATTGAGGGGAGCGTCTCGTTGATTGCGCCAAAGGAGGCCGGGCGCGCCGAACGATTGGGAGGCATCGGCGAACGCGTGGCGCGTGAAATCGAGGCATTGACCGGCAAGGAGACGCGCGTGGTGGTGCTCGGGCACTTGCTGCGCGGCGGCACGCCAACCACCTTCGACCGCTTGCTGGCGCTCCGTTTCGGCGCTGCCGCCGTGCGTGCGCTGGAAGAAGGACAGTCCGGCGTTATGGTTGCACTCGACCCGCCAACCGTGCGGTATGTGCCGCTGGAAGAGGCCACCAGCCGCATGAAGACCGTTCCGCTCGACTCGGATACTATGCTGACGGCGCGCGACCTGGGCATTGTGTTCGGCGATTGAAATCGCCATCGGCAACGACGCTGCATATGGCAGTTATACCGGTCCCCCGCCGGGGCGAACAAAGGCGTCATTGACTTCTGCCGCTACCGCTGACGCTGGCTTGGCTGCTCGCAGATGATCGAAGAGCGGCATGTTCCCGGTGCGCACGACATGCTCGGCGTACAGGTACATCGCTGCCGACCATCCCTGCTGCGCGTATCCCATCGGATGACCACTTTCGCCATGCATCCACTCATTAAATTCCCAGTCATCGTGCAATCCCTGCCGCAGACACTCGGCCAGCGCCAGCAACAGACGCTCCGCCTGATTCCACCAGCGGTGCTGCATCAACGCCGCTACATGAAAGCCGCCGATCATGGGCCAGATGCCGCCATTGTGATACTGGTGCGGGAGATTGAGCGTGCGACTGCGATAGTATTCGCGCCAGTTCGCTTCGCCCGGATAGATCGGCGGATGAATGGCTTTGGTCGGATATGGTTCCGCCATGCCAACTTGGTACATGAAGCGCAGGATATGCTCGGTGCGATGCCCATCGGCAACACCGGTCAGAATGGCGAGCACATTGGCGAGGCTATCACACCAGTCGCCAAACTCGCGAAACGCCACCCACGGCAAGTAGAACGGTCGGCTGGAGATCATACCGATATTGTGGTAGAGCATGAACCATTCGAGTCGCATCGCCTTCAGGCGTTCCAGGTGTTCAGCAAAATGTTCCGCCACCCAGCAACGGTCGATCCAGAAAAGCAGGTTGATCCGCTCGTGAATGCCTGCCGGTCCAATGGTCAACCGATGCGCCGTGATCTGCGGTTCCACGAGCGCGCGCAGTTGCTCGTGCGCCAGCGCTGCGGCATAGTACAAGACATTGTCATAGAGCGTGTTGTAACGTACTGCCAGCAGGTCCATCCAGTTGCCCGCTTCGGGGATTTCGATCAGGCCGCACTCGTTCATATCCTGGTACTCGAGCCACGCCATGGCTTTGTCGATTGCACGCCACTGCGCCCGCACAAATGCCGAGTCGCCAGTAGCGCAATAATGGAGGTAGTGCCCGAGAATGAACCAGAGGTTTGAGTCGGCGGCGCCGGCATTCTCGGTGCTGATGTAACCCGTGTCGGGATTGATATTGAGCGGGATGAGTCCGCGTCGTGATTGCGCTGCGCCAAGCGTTGCGAGCGCTGCACGACTGCACCTGATGAGATCGGGATCGCTACTGACGATCGCACCTAACATCATGATGCCATTGTCGCGCGCCCATATTTGAGGGTATCCTGCTGCAAGCGCCGAGGCCCGAAATCCGACCGGCGTCCGACAACGATGCAACACTTCCAGTGCGCGCTTGCGCGCTTCATCGATCAAGTGAGATGGCATAGATATCGTTCCTGATGTCTCAGAATCCGCCTTCACATCGACATTGGATTGCATCGGAAGGAGCAGTGCGAAACTGCCTGCGCTCCTGCTGCGCATCTCTGCGTCCTGGCGCGCGTTTCCACTTGCCCTGGCATTGCTTGCTGCACTCAAGTGCGATACAATCCAGACGCTATGGAATATATTCTACGCCTGCACGCCAATCTGCTCTTTACAATTCTTCTGGTCTTTGGGCTTCTGGGGATTTGGGCGCTGATACTCGGGTTGCTGCACCGCCCGGTCGGGCAGTGGCTCCTCAGCGGGATGGCAATCGGCCTGCTGTTGATTCTGGCAGAGGGCATCCTCGGCGTGATCATGCTGGTGCAAGGACTGCGCCCGATTCGCACCGAGATGCACATCCTCTATGGGGTCATCGCGCTATTGACGATCCCCATTGCCCATTCGTCGGCACGCAACCGTGAGGCGCGGTCGCAGGGGCTGATCTATGCGTTTGCGTGCTTGTGCGTGTGCGTCTTCGTTCTGCGCGCGGTCGAAATGGCGCGACTCTAGCGCAGTGCGCACAATGCTCGATCTGTCCATCGCTGGACAATGGGCGTTGGCTTCGACAGGCTCAGCCAACGCCTGCTGCCGATGTCCGTCGCTGCACAATGGGCGTTGGCTTCGACAGGCTCAGCCAACGCCTGCCGCCAAAGACTGGAGCGGATTTCTTTGAACTATGGGTGCAACACCTGTCATTCATCTGTCGCCGCCGGTCGGTCGGGCGCTGCTGACGTGGAACGGGAAGCAACCGCCGCCGCCGCTCACAGCGCCCTCCGCCATCGAGGTCGAACGCTGCGGCGCCGGCGATCACCTTCTGCTGCACGGCGAAAACCTTGCGGCACTGACATGGCTGCTCGCCCATGGCTATCGGCAGCGGATCAACCTGATCTACATCGACCCACCGTTCGGTTCGGGCATTGATCGCACGCGGCGCGTCCGCCTGCGCGGTCCCGGTCCGGCGCGCCTCATTCCGGCTGCTGAGGTCGAATACCGTGATACCTGGGATGACGACGCCTACCTCCAGTTCATGTACGAACGGCTGATTGCGCTGCGCGACCTGCTCGCCGACGATGGCTGCATCTACCTGCATTGCGATTTTCGCAAGGCGCACCACCTCCGTTGCCTGATGGACGAAGTCTTCGGCGCCGAACGGATGCTCAACGAGATCATCTGGTTCTACCCGCGCGGCGGCGACGGCGAACGCCAGTTCAACCGCAAGCACGACACTATCCTGCTCTACGCCCGCGGCGACCGCTGGACGTTCAACTACGACGCGGCGCTCATCCCCTACACCCGCCGCCAGCTGGCCCGCTTCCGCCAGGAAGATGAACGCGGACGCTACTACTGGAATGTCAATCCGCGCGGCGAGCGCGTCAAGACCTATCTGCGCAAACCGGGCATCGGCGCATATGATGTCTGGACGATCCCCATCGATGCTGCGCTGATACGTGATCTTGGCTACCCAACCGCGAAACCGCTGACGCTGCTCGAACGTATCATTCGCGCCTCATCTCGACCAGGCGACCTGGTGCTCGACTGCTTCGCCGGGTCGGGAACGACGGCAGTAGCGGCGCAGCATCTGGGACGGCGCTGGATCGCCTGTGATGTGAACCCTGGCGCCATCCAGGTCGCCTCCCGCCGTCTGCACCGCGCAGTTCTGGAACATACGCCGCCATCCGCCGGGTTCTCGGTATGGCGGATTGGCGATGCCGCGCCTGCACCACAGGGTGGGGCGCATGTTCGAGTAACGCATTGCGATGATCAGGTGACGATCACCATCGAAGAGTACACCGGTCCCGCGCTTGCCGCCGCCTCCCCCACGCTGCTCGACTGGCGCAGCATCATCGATGAAGTCCTGATCGATCCCATGTATGACGGCGTCATTTTCCGCCCTGCCATCGCAGACGCGCCATTGCGTCGTACTATGCTGGTGCGTGGAGCATATACCATGCCGCGAGTGAACATCGGCGCATCCCTGGCGCTCAAAATCGTCGATGTGGCCGGCGGTGAGGCGTTCACAGTTATGACAATCCACTAAGAGTCTATCCGAAAAAGCTCGTTGGCTAGGCGAAGGCATTGCCTTCGCCTAGCCGGTCGCACTTCAGTCAGCGATTTTTCGGATAGGCTCTAAATGTCGGTTGTACAAGGGTCCTGGCCCACGCAGGCGTGGTCTGCCGGAGACGCGATAGTTCCGGGCGCATGATGTCTGCACCAGTTGTCAAAATGTCGCTTGACGACCCCTGGATGACAGTGTATACTTTTTCAAGCCGGCATGTCCGGTGTATTGGTTATGCTCTCTCGCCAGAGACAACGCCTGGAAAAAAACAACGTTGCTGTTTATCGTTCAAAGTCCACAGTGAGGATAAACGGTAATGACACAATCCACAGCAACAAAAGCGCTGCACCAGTGACAGGTGCAAGCGTGCTGTCGGGAAACAACAAAACGATTTCCTTTCCAGGCTCCTTCGAGAGAGTATTTTGATGAAGGGATATGGACGCGAACTCTAGTCATAGTCGTGCGCGGCAGCACCACGATGACTGCGCGCCAGTCACCTCATACGCTGCGGGGGAATGCAGCGCAGGCGGTCGCTTCTAGCGGCTACGCCCCTCTGTAATCACGCGCCCCCGCAGCACGAGGCTGTGGGGGCTTTTTTGAGCGTATCACCTTACGCTCCAGGTCCTCCTGATGTCGGCAGCGTCTCGAGTGCATCAACGGGCATGCCGTTGAAGCCGCACGTTCGGTTGACAATCTGCCAGCAATTCTGTCAACGGAGGACTGCCATGACTGCGCTTTCTCTGCGCGCCATTCCTGCAACCCGGCGCGCATCCGCGCTCTCCTGCGCAACCAGCGGCAGCGGGTCTCCGCTGTTGTTCATTCATGGCTTTGGCGCCAGCGGTGAGGAGTTTCAACCACTCGCTGGCAAACTCGCCAGCCGGTATCAGACGATTGTGCCCGACCTGCGCGGGCATGGGCGGAGCCGCCGGCTGCCGCTTGCCGATAGCATCGAGCGCATGGCAGCCGATGTCAGCGATCTGCTCGACCTGCTCGGAATCAGTCGGACCTTCGTGATCGGTCACGCGGGCGGAGCGGCGATCGCAGCGTACCTCGCTGCCGAACAACCAGCGTGTGTGTGTGGACTCGTGCTGATTTCACCGCCGGTGATACCGCCATCAGAGCGCCGATCACTCGGCACGCGCCTGCGTGATGGTTGGAGCGCCGCTTTCCACCGTCACGCCCATGCGGGCGACCACGATGCTCAGGCATGCCAGCGTCTGCTCCAGAAAACCGATTATCGCACACGATTGCGCTCGATCACAGCGCCTGTGCTGGTGGTCGCCGGGGATCACGATCCGATGCCAACCCTGCGTCAGGCGCGCGAGATTGCGCGGATGCTCGGCAATGGCACACCGGTGATCGTGAGAGGAAGCAGCGCCAACCTGTTGCCCAACCACGCTGATGCATTGATCGAGGTGCTGGCGCCCTGGCTTGAGCAGCAGGAGCGCACCGCATGACCGCCCCGCTCGACCTGGACCTGCTCGAACAGCAGGTGCGCGCCGCCCTCGAACGTGAGGACATCGCAATCCTCCGCGATCTGGTGGCGCGCATCTACCCTCCCGACCTGGCAGACATTATCGAACGCCTCGACGATCAGGATCAACAGCGCGTCTTCAGCCTGCTCGAACTTTCGCAGGCTGCCGATGTGCTCGACGAAGCCAGCATCGACACGGCGCGCGACCTGATCAGCCAGATGCCGGCTGATCAGGCTGCCGACATTTTGAAAGAACTCGACAGCGACGACGCTGCCGCCATTCTCACCGAAGACGTGCCCGAACGGCAACACGAACTGCTGGCAGCGATGGCGCCAGAGGAAGCCGCCGATGTTCGTGAACTGCTGCGTTACCCGCCCCAGAGCGCCGGTCGCCTGATCAACGATCAGTTCGTTGCACTGCGCGAGAGCGACACGGTCGCCGATGCGATGAAGCGCCTGCGCAGCATCGTCCACGATGCCGCTGTCATCGTGTATCTGTACGTCCTGGACAAACGCGACCGCCTGATCGGGACGGTCAGCCTGCGGCGGTTGCTGGTCGAACCTCTCTACCGGCCGGTCATCGAATTGATGCGCCCCTCCCCGATCGCCGTGCGTCCCGAAACCGACCAGGAAGAAGTCGCGCGGATGGTGGCGCGCTACGACCTTGCCGCGTTGCCCGTGGTCGATGAGGAAGGACGGATGCTCGGCGTGGTCACGGTCGATGATGTAATGGACGTGCTGGTGGAAGAAGGCGTAGAGGACGTGTTGAAGTTCGGCGCCGTGGCGCAGGGTCAGGCGGACGAGACCTATTTTACGGTTCCTGTCATGGCATCTGTGCGACGGCGGATTGTCTGGTTGCTGTTCCTCTTTGTCGCCGGCTCGATCACCGCCAATGTGCTGCGCCTGTTCGAGGCGGAATTGGAGCAGGTCGTGGCGCTCTCGTTCTTCATCCCGTTGCTTATTGGCACCGGCGGTAACACGGGCGCACAGACCGTCTCGACGCTCATTCGCGCAATGGCGCTCAACGAAGTGCGCCTGCGCGATGTGTGGCGCGTGCTGGCGCGCGAACTGCTGGTTGGCATCATCCTCGGCTTTCTGCTGGCAATCATCGCATTTGGGCGCGCGTTCCTCGAAGTGCCCATGACATCGCTGGCGATCACCGTGGCGCTCTCGGTGATGGCGATCTGCATTTGGGCAAATATCATCGGCGCGATGGTGCCGATGGCAGCCCGCCGGTTCGGTATCGATCCCGCCCTCATTTCAGCGCCACTGATTACAACGCTGGTCGACGCCAGCGGGCTGGCGATTTACCTCCTGATCGCCAAACTGCTGCTTGGGTTGTGAGACGGGCAGGGCTGAGACCTGCCCCTTCCTTCCATTGCGATTCCTTCACTCTTTTGTGCACAAACAACATCTAAACAGAGATGCAGAGCCGGCATGTCTCTGTTCCAAAAACAGCGGGTTACGTTGCTATGAGCAGGAGTATGCACTATGACGGCACGACTGACCGGCGTTCGCGGTCCGTTGACGGGACACACCTTCACGTTGCCCGATCAACCGCTCACAATTGGGCGCGCAGCAGACAATCATATCGCCATTGTCAGTCCGCGCGCGTCGCGCCATCACGCGCAGATTCGTCGTGAGGGCGCGGCGTTCATCCTCTACGACCTCGGCAGCAGCAACGGTACGCTGGTCAACGGTCAGCGCGTGCAGCGCGCCGTCCTGCAACCTGGCGACCTGATCGACATCGGCGATGAGGTGTTCCGTTTCGAGGCGGCGCCTCAGCAGGATGCGACGGTGCTCAGCCCGCCCGCTGCTTCGTCGCACCCGTATGCCGCCCCACCGCCGGCGTCCCAGCCGCCTCATCCGCCGGTCTCCTACCCGCCGTCGGTTGCGCCTGCGCCATCGGCGACGCCGTATCCGGCGCAACCGGGAATACCGCCCGCTTCCCCGCCGCCACAATCGGCGTATCCGCCGCAAGCGCATATGCCGCCTCAACCCGCCTACCCGCCGCAACCACCAGCAGCATACCCATCGCAACCGCCGCCTGCCGGTTCCATGCCGGGGTACGCGCCGCCGCCGCCGCGCACCAGGAGCGGCGGTCGCTCCTGCCTGCTGGGGATCGTGCTCCTGCTGACGCTGGTGTGTGTGTCTAGCCTGGCAGGCGCCTTTGTCTTCCGCGATCGACTGCGCGGCATTCCGGGACTCGGCAATCTGCCGATCATCGGCGGGAGTATAACGCCAACCATTGCCCGCCCGCCGGTGCAAACCGGCAGCGCCACCGTCGGCAGCGGGCAGGCCGCCGCCATTACCATGCCCAACGGCGGACCGTTGATCGAAGTGCCGCACGGCGCCGTGCCGGCGAACCCTGATGGTACACCCGGCACGTTGACCTTCTCGGTCGCGCCCGCGCCCCAGCAATCGGTCAGCCTGCCGCCGGATATGGCGCTGAGCGGAACGCTCTACCAGTTCCAGCCCGAAGGGGTGACGTTCGCCGTGCCGGTGCGCATTACGCTGCCCATCCCCGCCGGTACCGACCCGGCGCGAGTGATGGGGCTGATCACGCGCGACCCGCAGAGCGGCGCTTGGGTTCCGGTCACCGGCATTGTGGACGCTGCCGCGCGCACCGTCAGCGCCGAGGTGACTCACTTCTCGCCCTATGGCATCTACAGTTACACCGGCAGCGATCTCGAGGCCTGGTATCGCGCCAACGGCGGATGGTTCGTAATCGAAAATCAATCGCTGCGCGGCGATCTGCCTCATCCCGGGTGCCGCAACCTGCCGCACGCGCTGTATGTCAACGTCTGCATTCAACAGACGAATCCAAGCGATCCAGATCTCTCCTACCTGTTGCCCGCCGACAATCTGCTGGCGCTGGGACCACGCAATGACTTCGGCACGCCCTATCGCCCGCTGAAAACGTGGCTGCCCGCCGGCACGTACCGGGTTGTCCACTATGTATTCATGAGCGAGATCAACCCTAGCGATCCAGGGTATGTGCCGTGCTTCGGCTGGTGGGTGAAGCCGCCACAGGTCATCAATCTGCAAGCGGGGCAGACGGTCACGTTCGAGCCGTTCAGCGAGCATGACGGGACCCACATGACCTCGTTCGATCTGAACACCTGCACCGGCACGCCTGCTGTGGGAGGGCCTGCGGTTGGGCAACCCACGCAGCCGCCGATGCAGCCGCCGACGCAGCCCGTCGAGACGCACGGCGCATGCCCGGCGGAGATGAACGGCGAATGGGACGCCACGCTGAAGCTGCGTGAGACGAATAATCCCGAGTGGCAGGATGAGATCGGTAATACGGCAACAGGCGCCTTTGCGTTTCAGATTAATGGCAACAATGCGCAGGTACAGGCCGTCGCCCCAGACGGCCAGCGCAGCAATACTGCCAGTGGCTCATGCACTGTACAAGATGGGCGCTACGTCATCAGTATCCCAGAGTCCGCCACAAGTGTGGCGATGGAGTTCAAACTCCAATTCAATGGCGACAATCGGATGACCGGCGAGGTCACCGCCTCCGAGGGCGGAACATACTCGCTCTCCGACATCGATATGACCCGCCGGAGATGACCGGCGTCTGGGACACAACGATGACGCTGCGTTCGTCGACCAACCCCAACGTTCCGACCGGGGGAACACGACGGGGGGTGTTGACCATGCGCGTCGAGGGCGATTCGGCTGAGGTGCAATGGACGGAGGTCGGCAGAAGCAATCAGGCAGCCAGCGGAACGTGCACAGCCCAGGGTGATCGGTATCAGATCACCCTGAGCCAGCAGGTGGAGACGCTGCTCCCGCCCGGAGCGCCCCTGCCGTCGCCAAATGCGCAGGTACCGCTCGAAGAAGTGTTATTCCCCGTTACCTTTGATCTTCAATTTGAAGGCGGTGATCGACTGACAGGCGCCGTCACGTCGCTGGCCAATACTTACGAATATAAGAGCGATGTTGTGATGTCGCGCCAGTAAGAGATGCCCGTCACCCTGGCCAGCGCACGCAGCGCTGCACCCCCTGCCGCAAGCGCTGCTCCCCGGCTGACGGGCATCTGCGTGTGCGATAGTCTGTCGCATCAGATAGTGGCGGAAGCGTTGACAAACCTGCTATGCTGAAGACAATGTCCAGCATTGTTTTGTTCAGAAAGAGGCTTGCATGACACGCGGCGAGGTATGGGTCGCCCTGTTGCGCGCTGTCCGCACACATCATCTACAACTGCGCCATGGTCTCATCGGTGCGGCACACACCGCCGATGCGTTGGTGACGAGCAGTGTGGCGGGTTTGGGACTGCATCAGGAAATACGGCGCTCTCCCAGGGATTTGCCGGCGCATTGTTCGCCGGACACGACGCAACCCTGACCAGGAGCGGCAGCATGATTATCGCTGCTGGACATGATCTGGAACTGCAAGGCGGCGGCGGCGGCGTGCTCCTGGCAGATACCGTACACATTGCTGATGCAACCATTCCGCTGGTGATTGCGCGTGACCTGAACATCTCCGGGGACACGCGCATCCTGTTGAGCACATCGCAGGCGATAGCGCTTGGGATTGCATGCGGCGCTGCCCTGGCTGTGACCGGCGCTCTCATCCGCCACTGGCAGAACCGTCGCGCTTGAGAAGTGCGGGGAGATTAAGTGTCTTTTTCCGTCATCTCTCGCCATGTTCCGCTTGCCGCTCTTCCAGTAGAATAGTGATGTCAATTTCAGAGGATGGCTCCATATGAGTGTACAGACACGCCCGATAATCGGCGTCGTCGGCGCCCTGTTCGAGCGCGGGAATGCTTCGCATATCAGCGGCATCGGTTACTCCTACCTGACGGCGGTGGAAGCGGCTGGCGGCATTCCTCTCCTGATCCATTTGACCGATGATCAGCAGGTGCTCGACGCACACTATCAGCGGTGCGACGGATTATTATTCTGTGGCGGCGGCGACATTGCGCCTGCCCATTACGGACAGACGCCGCATCCGCTTCTCGGCGCAGTGGAGGAACTGCGCGACCGCGTCGAACTGCACCTGGCGCGCCGCGCCGCTCCTGATCGCAAACCCCTGCTCGGAATCTGTCGTGGCATTCAGTTGCTTAACGTTGCACTTGGCGGTACACTCTACCAGGACATTAACGCCGAACTGCCGGGAACACTCGACCACCGCGAGTCGTCGCGCCGCAATGACCGGGCATACCTGGCGCATCCGCTGAACCTGGAGCGCGACTCGTGGCTGGCAGAGCACCTGGGCGCGACGACGATCATGGTCAACACGCTTCACCATCAGGCAGTGCGCGATGTGGCGCCCGGTTTGCGCGTCGTTGGATACGCGCCCGACGGGGTGATCGAAGCGGTCGAAAGCGCCGGTGATACGTTTATCGTCGGCGTACAGTGCCACCCCGAAGAACTCTGGCAGTCCGCCGAGCCGCGCTGGCAGCGCCTGTTTACCGGCTTCGTTGCGCAGGCAGCATCCATCGCGGGACTAACGACCAGATTGGCGAAGGCAATGCCTTCGCCAATCTGGTCACACTTCAGGCAGCGATGTTTTGGATAAGCATGCAAGTATATCCAAACGATCACTGGTCAGTGTCATTGTGAGCGAAGCAATCCGTCCGCGCGCCAGAAGGCCGCTTCAGACACTGCCGCCTCCAGAACACGTTCGGGGCAGGCGCTGCGTTCGCTGACAGCATCGTCTGCGTGCTTCGCACTGACAGCAGTACAGAGTTCCACGGACAGGATCGAGAAGGTCAACGCCTATGCAGCCGCTGGTCGGTATCATTATGGGATCACTATCGGATTGGGACACCATGCGCCATGCTGCGCAGACGCTGGAAGAATTGGATGTGCCTTTCGAGACGCGCATCGTTTCGGCGCACCGCACCCCCGACCTGCTCTTCGAGTATGCGGCGAGCGCTGAAGAGCGCGGCATCGAAGTCATTATTGCGGGCGCCGGCGGTGCGGCTCACCTGCCCGGCATGGCAGCCGCCAAAACCGTGCTGCCGGTGCTGGGAGTGCCGGTGGAGTCGCACGCCCTGCGCGGTCTGGACTCGCTTCTGTCGATTGTGCAAATGCCGGCCGGCGTTCCGGTCGGAACCCTGGCAATCGGGCGAGCAGGCGCGATCAATGCGGCGCTCCTGGCAGCCGCAATCCTTGGCAACCGGTATCCGCACATTCGCGATGCGCTCCGCCGGTTCCGCGAACAGCAGACTCAACGCGTGCTACAATCCCCTGATCCTCGCGAGCAAAACCAATGAACGACAGAGTGATCGGCATTCTGGGCGGGGGCCAGTTGGGTCGGATGCTGGCGCTTGCCGGTTATCCCCTCGGTCTGCGCTTCCGCTTCCTCGACCCCGCCGGTGATGCGCCGGTGCGCTACCTGGCGGAACAGGTCGTTGCGTCTTACGAAGACCATTTAGCCGTAGCGCAGTTTGGCGACGGATTGATGGTTGCCACCTATGAGTTCGAGAATGTGCCGGTGGCAACGGCGCGCGCGCTCGAGCAGCGCATACCCGTGTATCCGCCGCCGCAGGCACTTGAGGTTGCGCAGGATCGTCTCGTGGAAAAGCGCTTCTTTGCGCAATTGAACATTCCGACTGCACCGTTTGCGCCGGTAGATGATCGCGTGTCGCTCGATGCAGCCATCGAGCGGATTGGGCTGCCCGCCATCCTGAAGACGCGACGCCTTGGCTACGATGGCAAGGGACAGGCGCTGATCGCGAGTCGCGCCGACATCGACAATGCCTGGAGCGTGCTTGGCGGGCAGTCGCTCATTCTCGAAGGGTTCGTTTCGTTCGTGCGTGAACTCTCGATCCTGGCAGTTCGTGGACAGGACGGCGCCGTTGTGTGCTACCCGCTGGTCGAGAACCTGCACCGCAACGGCATTCTGTATCGTTCGATCGCACCCGCGCCCGGGCTTGCCGCCGAGGTGCAACTGCTGGCAGAGACGTATGCGCGCCGGGTGCTCGAAGCGCTCGATTATGTCGGCGTTCTGGCGATTGAGTTGTTTGAAGCGGATGCTGACCGTGCCGGCAGCGCTCGCCTGCTGGCGAATGAAATGGCGCCACGTGTCCACAATTCAGGTCATTGGACGATTGAAGGGGCAGTGACGAGTCAGTTCGAGAATCACCTGCGCGCTATCGTCGGTCTGCCGCTTGGCGACGCCTCGGCACGCGGTTGTGCTGCAATGGTCAACCTCGTCGGCAGCCTGCCCGATGTGACGATGCTGCTGGCGCTGCCTGACACCCATCTGCACCTCTACGACAAGGCGCCGCGGCCAGGGCGCAAACTGGGGCACGTGACCGTCTGCGCCGGAGACGCGACGCGCCTGGCGGAGCGGCTGGCAATGGTCGAGCGCTATATGCCGCTATCCCCCTTCTCGCCCGGCGACTGAAGGCGCGGGCGATGATCTTCCGACACACTCGCCCGGCGGCTAAGAGCCTATCCGAAAAATCGCCGACTGAAGTGCGACCGGGTAGGCGAAGGCATTGCCTTCGCCTAGCCAACGACCTTTTCCGGATAGGCTCTAAAGCCACAGGCTATGGTTGCAAAGCCTGCTTGCACAGGCTGGACCTGGCAATACCGGATTGTTTTCTCAAGAATCATAAGCCCTCGCTCAGGATGCGGAAGTCCCGGAGGGGCTTTGATCTCATACTAAATTGCGGTCAGTCAGACACGATGTTCCAGGGTTCGGTTCGCAAGGCGCAACGGTCAATCTGCACCGGCAGGCATGTCATAGATGCACAAATGCACACCGATCGACAGCCCCAGCGGGGCTTGCACGTGCGGTGCGCGCCGTCGAACCGCGTGCGGTGCGCGCCGTCGAACCACGTGCGGTGCGCGCCGTCGAACCGCGTGCGGTGCGCGGGCTTCAGCCCGCAGCGCCCCGGCATCCCGCTGCGCGCCACGGCAGTAGTATACAGAGGTGACGGTCACCAAGGAGAGCGCTGGAGAGACTGCAAGCGGTACAATGAGGGTAGCGTCAGTGGCGGCTCCCGCCGCAAATGGCGGAGGTGACCATGACCGACCGGTTGCCTTGCGCCGAGCGGCGGAGGTGACGGGCGCCGAGAGGATGTTGGCCACTCACCACTCGTCACTCATCACTCATCACTTTCACACGTTGAGGTTTCAAACACATGCTCACCGCCCTCTTCATCTGGATGATGAACCTGACGCGACGCATCAGCAACCTGTGGCGTCGGCTGCTGCGGCGGCGGGTTGCGTATGTGCGCATTCCGATCAGTGGCGCGCTGCCAGAGTTCGCGCCGGCGCCGCCATGGTGGGCGCAACGCTTCCTTGGGGCGCAGGCGCCGCTGAGCCTGAGCGAGTTGCGCCATCGCTTCGAGTGGCTGGCATCGGACCCGCAGGTGCGTGGTGTGGTGCTCGACATCGGAACCCTGACCTGCGGATGGGCGACGATCCAGAGTCTGGATCAGGAGATCCGCAGGTTCCGCGAGCGCGGCAAACTGGTCGTTGCCCAGATCACAAACCCCGACACAAAGACCTATGTCGCAGCGTGCGCCGCTGATCTTATTGTTGCGCCGCCTGCCGGATTGCTGACCGTGACTGGTCTGTATACCGAAGTGCGTTTCCTCAAAGATGCGCTGGCGAAAGTGGATGTGAGCGCAGAAGTGACGGCAGTTTCGCCGTACAAAACAGCGGGTGATCCGCTGGCGCGCTCAGACATATCGCCGGAGAACCGGGAGCAGATCGAGCGGTTGATCGATCAGCGCTACGCGACCATTGTCGAAACCATCGCACATGCGCGGCGCAAGACGGTCGAGGAGGTGCGTGCGCTTATCGACGCAGCGCCATGGAGCGCCCGGCGCGCGCAGGAAGCCGGGTTGATCAATGCAGTGCTGTACGAGGACGAATTGCCCGCCTTTCTCGCATCACACACTGGCGCGTCTTCGGCAAAGCCGCCAGAGATTGCTGAATGGAGTCAGGCGCGCCGCGCCCTGCGCCTCCCGATGCTGCGGCGCCATCGCCGTCTGGTCGGCGTCGTCGCTGTGGAAGGAACGATCGCACCTGGACCCAGCCGCCAGATTCCGCTGCCGATCCCGCTGATCGGCGGGGAGATCGCCGGGAGCGAGAGTATCGTGCAGGCGTTGCGGCAGGCGGAGCGCAATCCGCGTATTGCCGCTGTAATTCTTTATGTCAATTCGCCCGGTGGCAGCGCCTTCGACTCCGACCTGATCTGGCGCGAAGTACGGCGGCTCGACCGTCGCAAGCCGGTGGTGGCGGTGATGGGGGATGTCGCCGCTTCGGGCGGGTACTACGTCGCCTCTGGCGCGCGCGCCATTCTTGCGCAGCCCGGCGCAATCACCGGCAGTATTGGCGTGCTGATCGTCCGTCTGGTCTTCGACCGGCTTGTCAGGCGCGTCGGCATCAACACCGTCGCCATTGGGCGCGGCGCAAACAGTGGCTTCTTCGCCAGCGATGCGCCCACCGAACAGGAACGACTGGCGATACGCACCCTGATCGACGAAAGTTACACCATCTTCAAACAGCGTGTCATTGAAGGGCGATCCCTGAGCGGGGACACGCTCGAACCGCTGGCAGGCGGGCGTGTCTGGACCGGGAGCGAAGCGCGTGAACGCCGGTTGATCGATGATGTCGGCGGCATGCCGGAGGCGTTGCTGAAGGCGCAGGAACTTGCCGGATTACCACGCGACCGGACGGCGCCGCTGGTTCTGCTCGGCGGCGAACGGGGACGCCTGGCGCCGCAGCCATTCCCCAACGAGCCATCGAAGGCGCTGCTGGATGCGCTGAATCTTCTCCAGCAGCCGCGGGTGTGGGCTGTTCTGCCGTTCAGTGACGAGTGATGGGCGGCGCGTGACCGGGGTTACGCGATCACTTTATGGACGATCCGCATGATGGCTCTTTGTGCCTTCGGCAGAGCGGTGCTTGCCTTCTTTTGCAGTATGGTGCAGTTTTGCCGCCACACCAACCTTGAGATGAGCGACGATTGACGAGCAAAGGAGGCTTCGTGCCTCTGCGCCTTTGTGTGAGCCTCTTTGAAAGGCATCCGTCTCAGGCGACTGCTAAGTTAGCAGTTGCCAGGCAGAGAGTGTGGTACAATTGAGGAAGATCATCTGCATATCAACGACAGTATTCGCAGTCAATGGAGGTTTTTACCGTGTCTCTCGCAAACAAGAGCGCGAGCGGCGCTGTTATCGAAGTCAATGAACGCACGTTTCGCACCGAAGTGCTGGAACGTTCGCGCACTGTTCCGGTTGTGGTCGATTTCTGGGCCCCGTGGTGCGGTCCATGCCGCGTGTTGGGGCCAATCCTGGAAAAACTGGCGGTCGAAGCCAAAGGCGGCTGGATTCTGGCAAAGTTGAATGTGGACGAAAACCCGCGTCTGGCGCAGATGTTCCAGGTGCAGGGCATTCCGGCAGTCAAAGCGTTCCGCGACGGGCGGGTGGTGGACGAGTTCACCGGCGCATTGCCCGAGTCGCAGGTGCGCGCCTGGTTGAAACGGCTCGGTCCGCTTGCGCCGGCATCACCGGCAGACCGGCTGGCGGACGAAGCGGCTGCCCTTGAAGAGCGCGATCCAATTGGCGCAAAAGCGCGCTATGAAAGCGCGCTCAACGTTGACCCCAATCACAGTGCGAGCCTGTTCGGATTGGGGCGGCTGATGCTGGTTGCCGGCGATCCAGCAGGCGCTGAATTGCTGAAGAAAATCCCCACTGAAGCGCCACAGTGGAAGCAGGCGCAGGCATGGCTTACGCTCGCCGATCTGATCGCGGAGGCGGAAGATGCCAATCCGTCGGTGTTGCTCGAGCGAATCGAACAGAACCCGGCAGACCTCGAGGCGCGCTGGTTGCTCGCGGCGCACCAGGTGCGCGGCTGGCGCTATGCCGATGCGATCGAGACGCTCCTGGCGATTGTCATGCGCAATCGCGCATTCCGAAACGACGGCGCGCGCAAAATGTTGCTGGCGCTGTTCACTGCACTCGGCGATCAGCATCCGCTGACGGTGAAAGGGCGGCGTGACCTGGCGAATGTGATGTTTTAGGCATGAGGGATGAGGCATGAGGGATGAGGGGTTAGAGCGATGAGATCAGATCGAATGAAGACAATGAGCCTAACCCTTAACCCATAACCCTTGAACCCTTGAAACCTCAACTTATTTCTCGATTCATGATCGATCTACTAGCAGACGCCTACAACTATTTCCTCGCCAATCAATCCCGTTTCTGGGCTGCAACCACTCAACACCTCTGGATCAGTTCGGCGGCGCTGGCGATCAGCATTGCCGCCGGGCTGCCGCTCGGCATCTGGGCAGCGCATGAGGCGCGCATCGGGCAGTGGGCGATCAACCTGTTTGGCGCTCTCCGCCTGGTGCCAAGTCTCGCAGTGCTGTTTCTGGTGCAACCGTACCTCGGCATCGGTACGACGCCGGCGCTGGTCGCGCTGACGCTCCTGGCAATACCGCCGGTGCTCATTGCCACGTATGCGGGGATGCGCTCGGTCGATAGCGGTGTGCGCGAGGCAGCGCGTGGTATGGGAATGACTGCCGGGCAGATCCTCTGGCGCGTGGAACTGCCGCTGGCGCTGCCGTCGATTGTCGGCGGCGTGCGCACTGCAGCCGTTGAGGTGATTGCGAGTGCGACCCTGGCCGCCTTCATTGGCGGAGGTGGGCTTGGCATCTTTATCACCCGTGGCTATGCTCTGTTCGATACCCGGATCATGCTGGTTGGCGCCATCCCGGTAGCGCTGCTGGCGCTCATGGCAGAGTTGTCGCTGGGATGGATGCAGCGTCGTCTGGCATCCGGGCTGGGTGCCGCAACGTAACGCTTGAATAAAAAGGAGGTTCATGGTGCGATCTATCCGTTTTCTGGTCGCGTTCACCATGCTGGTCGGTCTACTCCTCGCCGCATGCAGTGCGCCCGCCCAAACGACACAACCAACTGCTGCGCCACAACCCGCCCCTGCAAATGCCGCACCGGTTCGCATCGGCTCGAAGAACTTCACCGAAGCCATTCTGGTCGCCGAAATGTACGCCCTGGCGTTAGAGAACGCTGGCATCCGAGTCGAACGCAAGTTCAACCTTGGCGCAACGCCGGTGGCGCACACGGCGCTGGTCAATGGCGAAATCGACCTGTATCCGGAGTATACCTCGACCGGTCTGCTCGAAGTGCTCAAGCAAGCGCCGATCTCCGACGCCAGGGAGATTCTGGAGGCGGTGCGCAAAGGATATGAAGAGCAATTCCAGGTGACGTGGCTCGAACCTTCACCGTTCAACAACACGAATGCACTGGCAATGACCCGGCAGCGCGCCGAGGAATTGGGCATCAGAACGTACTCCGATCTGGTAGCGCGCTCTGGTGAACTGAAACTCGGCGGTCCGCCCGAGTTCCCCGAGCGCGAGGATACCAAAGGGTTGATGGCCGCCTATGGGTTCGACCCGAAGTTCATCGAGGACAACTTCGTGCAACTCGACACCGGTGCGCTGCGCTATGAGGCGCTCACCAGAGGTGACATCGATGTGGTCGTTGCGTTCGGCACCGATGGGCAGATCAATGGCTTGGGGCTAGCGCTGCTGGAGGACGACAAGAACTACTACCCCGTCTATCAGATTGCGCCGGTCATTCGCCAGGACGCGCTGACAGCCAATCCGGCGATCGCCGAGACGCTCAACCGGCTGGCGCCGCTCCTCACGAACGATGTGATGTCCGGGTTGAACTGGCAGGTCGACGGACCGGAAAAGAAGGAGATTGCCGACGTGGCGCGCGCCTTCCTGCAACAGCAGGGGTTCATCAAGTAGACCAATGGCATTCATTATTGCGGATCGATTGATCAAAACGTTTCCTGGCGAAACCCGTCCGGCAGTCGATCAGGTTTCATTCGAAGTCAAACAGGGTGAGTTCGTCGTCTTGCTGGGACCGTCGGGTTGCGGCAAGACGACGCTGCTCAAGATGGTCAACCGGCTCTACGAGCCGACTGATGGCCGGTTGCTGATCGACGGCGTCGATGCGCGGTCGATGTCTGCGACGGAATTGCGCCGCCGTATCGGATACGTGATTCAGCAAACTGGACTGTTTCCCCATCTCACTATCGAACAGAACATTGCAGTCGTGCCGCAGTTGCTGAAGTGGAATCGCAAACGGATCGAGGCGCGGATCGATGAACTGCTCGACCTGGTGGAACTGTCGCGCTCGTACCGCCAACGATACCCGCGCCAGTTATCCGGCGGCGAGCAGCAGCGCGTCGGTCTGGCGCGCGCGCTGGCTGCCGACCCGGCCCTCATGCTAATGGACGAGCCGTTCGGTGCGCTCGATGCTCTTACCCGTGCACGTTTGCAGGACGAGTTGCTGCGCATTCAGCAGCGTCTCCACAAGACCATTCTCTTCGTGACCCACGATGTCGATGAAGCGCTCCGTCTGGCGGATCGGCTGCTGATCATGCGCACAGGGCGCATTGTGCAGTTCGACACACCGCTTGCGGTGCTGGCGGAACCGGCGAACGACTTCGTGCGCGACCTGCTGAGCGCGGATGATGTGCTGCGCCGCCTCAGCCTGTTGACCGTCGCCGACGCGCTGGCGGGCAACGGCGACGGTCAACGCCTTACCGCGAACGATGCGCAAGAGACGTTGCAACCGGGCGATACGCTGCGCGAGGCGCTCATTCGCGTCCTGCGCGCCGGTGGTCAGGCGCTGCCGGTAGTTGCCAACGGGCAAAACGTGGGAGAGATTGCACCGGATACCATTGCGTCTGCGCTGACGCGCACAACCCATGCGCTACCTGATTGAAAATCTGCCGTATGTGTTGAGCCTGGCAGGGCAACACCTGCTGATGTCTGGCGTGAGCCTTGCGATTGCGCTGGCGATTGCGTTGCCGGTTGGTATTGTCTGCGCGCGCGTGGCGCGACTGCGCAGCCTGGTGCTGGGGGTGCTGGGCATCATTTACACCATTCCGAGCCTCTCACTCTTTGTCCTGCTTATTCCGTTCACCGGTCTGGGGCTGCGACCGGCAGTGATTGCCCTGGTCGCGTATGCGCAACTGGTGCTGGTGCGGAACGTGGTTGTAGGGCTGACCGGCATCGACCCGGCGATTGTGGAAGCGGCGCGCGGCATGGGGATGACGGCGCTGCAACGGCTGTGGCGGGTGGAGCTGCCGCTGGCGCTGCCGATCATTCTGGCGGGGGTGCGCGTGGCGACCCTCTCGATCATTGCGATTGGCACAATTGCGGCATTCATCAACGCCGGAGGGCTGGGTCTGTTGTTGTTCGACGGGGTGCGCAGCAGCAACCCGGAAAAGATCATTGCCGGCGCCGTCGCCGTCAGTGCGCTGGCGATCGGGGCGAATGGCGTGTTGTGGATAGTCGAGCAGCGCGCGACGCAGGCGATGCAGGGTGGGTAGGGGTTATGAGAACTGAGAACTGAGAACTGAGAACTGAGAACTGAGAACTGAGAACTGAGAACTGAGAACTGAGAACTGAGAACTGAGAACTGATACTAACGTGCGGTCATTCGTACCATACTGCCGGGGCGCTGCGGGCGAAAGCCCTCGCTGAGGACGCGGCTCGACCCTGCTCGCCGCAGGCAGTTCGACCATGCTCACTGCAGGCGGTTCGACGGCGCGCACCGCACGCGGTTCGGCGGTGCTCACTGCAAGTGAACGCCCCCCTGGGGCTGCTGATCGATGCGCAGTCGTGCGTCCACAACCGCCAACGCGCGTTGTAGAGCGTTGCGCCTTGCGCACCGCGCGTTCGAACATCTTGTCTGACTGACCGCAAGTGAGTATGAGAACTGAGAACCGAGAACTGAGAACCGAGAACTGAGACAGGGGAGAAGAGCGCGATGAGACTTGTAACCACTAAGAGTATGCTGCTTCTCGTCAGCATGGCAATACTTTTCACTGCGATCACGCCTGCATTCAGCGCGCAGGCGCAGGCGAACTCAGCGGTATCTATCGGTCAGATTCAGGCAAATCCCGACGCATTCATTGATCAAGTCGTCACAATACGCGGTACCACCGGCGCTTATGTTGATCGCAACGAGTTTCTATTCGATGACGGAACAGGGCAGATCGTCGTTGATCCGGGCCCGCCGTGGTTCCGCCAGGTCAGCATTGCGAATGGCACACCAGTGACGGTTACCGGGCAAATTGACCGAATGCGCGGAGGCGGTATCGACCTCGACGCCTGCCAGATCACCACGCCAACCGAGACAATCCAAATCCGCAACTGCTCATTCAGCGGACCGCCTCCCTGGGCCGGTGGTCCGAAACGGCGCGGTTCTCGTCCTTAGCACACTCTCCATATGGCGGTAGCATCGCCATTGCTGTTGAGTCGGCACGATACCATGACAGTTCAGTAGTGGAAGTGACGCTGAGTGACGGTAGCCGCGTTGTTGTCGATGTCTTGCAGCGGCGCATTCTTCATGTTCAGGCCTGCACCATTGGGACGGGAACGCGGCATCGAGCGTCAGGAACAGGAACACGCCCAGATTGTCAGCGCAGCGCTTGGGCGGAAATCGTCGATTGGCTTTGATGCTGCGACTGTCATCGCGTCGGAAGCGCCAAAAAAAGAAAATGTGGGTACACGCCGCAAGCGGCGCATTGATGGAACAACCATAAGAACCGCCTGTCATCTGAAGCAGCGAACAGAGGACAGGAGGCGAAGCGGCGCTTTACCCATACCGGCATGCAGATGCTCACAATTGGCGATAGACAGTACAAATTCCATCATATTCAGCCTGGCAATGTGCCACTGGCATACATCGAGCGCGGTCACGGCGCGCCGGTGGTTTTCGTCCACGGCAGCGGACCGACCGACCTGCGCACGTGGGAGCGGCAGATCGAACCATTCGCCGTACACTTTCGCGCCATTGCTTACAGCCAGCGATACCACTACCCCAACCCGACGACCGGCGATCTCGCCGGCATCACCTCGACCCGCACCCATGCGCGCGATCTGGCCGACCTGATCACCGCGCTCGGTCTGGGGCGTGTGCATCTCGTCGGTTTTTCGTTCGGGGCGGATATTGTGCTGCGACTGGCAGTGGATTATCCCGATCTGGTGCGCACCCTCACGATCATCGAACCGCCGCTGCGCTCCTGGCTCGCCACGCTGCCCGGCGGCGCCGAACTCCTGACGCAGCGCGCGGCAGCAATTCTTCCGGCAAAACGCGCCGTGCAGAACGGCAACCTGGAACAGGGCGCGCGGCTTTTTATCGATGGCATGATGGGGCGCGACGTATTCGACGGACTGTCGCCATCTGCCCGCCAGCGCATTCTGGACAATGCGCATCTGATTGGCGTCGAACCAACGGAGATCGACGCAATGAATGCCGAAGACATCACCCGCGACGAGGCGGCGACGATCCGGGCGCCGGCACTCCTGCTCACCGGCGACAAAAGCCCGCCAATGTTCCTGCTCGTCAGCCAGGAACTGGCGCGCTATTTGCCAAATGTCGAACAGGCGCAGATACAGGGTGCTTCCCATCTTCTGCATGTCACGCATTCACAGGAGTACAATGCGATTGTGTTGAGGTTTCTGAAGAAGCTTGAGGGGTTGGGGTAAAGACGTTGCAATGCCGCAGGTGCACCAGCGCGGGCGGGGGCGGCGCCGCCACCAGTGGGCGCGGCAGCGCCGCGCCGGCCCGCGTTCAACGTTCAACGCCCACCTTTGCACCTGCAACCTGCAACCCCGTACCTCTTGCCTCGCGCCTACCTGACGGTATACACCACGAACTCCCCCGCATCTATGCGTCTGGCGTGGCGATCGAGGTATGCCCGAACATCAGGGGAAGCGAGGGTATCATCATGCGCTGGCAAGACGACGTACCGGATCGGATGCTGAGCCAGGTAGCGCGCGAAATGATCGGCGTTTTCCATGATATTGCGTTGAAAGGTTTCATCGAGTTCAAACCAGGTTGCCGGCTGGCGTGCATAGAGGATCGTGTGCCAGTACGCCTCAGTCAGCACATAGCCGCGCGGCTGTTCACGCAAGACCTGCCAGACCGGCTCGTACCTGCGGATGCGCGCCCCTTCGACCGCGTAGTATCCGATGGTCACCAGATTGATCACCGTAAAGAGCGTGATCAGATAGAATGCCACGCGGCGCTTCCACGAGAGCGGCAGGCGAGTAATACCGGCTGCAACCAGTAGCGCCAGCGGCGGCAGCGCCGGAATAAGGACGCGCGGACTGTTGCCAGAACCGGGAGTCGCGGCATACACCAGCAGCACAATAATGCCCAGCCCCAGCCATGCCAGCAACATCGTCAGCACATCGGAAGGGAAACTGCGGCTGCGCACACCGACCACTGCAAGAGCGCCGATAACCGCCAGGGTCAGCAGTGCGCCGTACCACGGGATGTAAAAGAGCAACTCGAGCATCTGCGACGCAACCACGCTGAACTGCTGAAGCGACACTCCACCCGTCGGCGCGCGCTCACCCTGCCCCAGGTAATGAAACCACACCCACGGCGATGCGATCATCGCCGGACCGACGAGCGCGGCAAATGTGTGCAACCACGTCCCTCGCGAAACAGGCTCGCGCCGTTTCCACTGCGCTACAAACGACCATGCAGCGGCAATGCCGACCGTGCCAAAGTAGAGCGCGAGCAGGTCGAGTTTCATCAGCGTCGCCAGCCCGCCAAGGATGATGGTTGCAACCGTGTGCTGCCGGACATACGCCAGCAGCGCGGCTGTCAGCGCCAGCGCCGAAAGCGCCTCACTATAGGCGACGGTCGCGTAGTCGCGGAAGAGGGGGAAGCACGCGAGAAACGCGGCGGCAATCAGCGCCTCGCGCCGTGTCAGCCAGAGGCGCGCCAGCCAGTACGTGAGTAAGACGACTCCGGCGCCAGCCAGCGGGACAACCAGGTGTAGCGCGGTGTACGAATGGGTTGCGAACCAGACCAGCGCAAAGATCAGCGGCGGAAGCGGACCCCACCAGCGGTGCAGCCCTCCCTGCGGGAAACGGTAGAGCGCCCGCGGTGCGAGCGACGGCGGTTCGGGAGGGAAACCCTTGATGCACTCATAGGTGTCGGGAGCGCCAAACAGAAATGCCGGGTTCTCGACGATCAGTATCCCCCAGTGCATATTGCGCGGCGCATCGCCGTACTGCGAACCGGTGAGCGCCTGCACCAGCGCGAATTGCCCCGCCAGCAGCGTCAGAATGACAGCGTGCGAGCCGATTATGGCGCGAATGCGAACATTCCAGGATCGGCGAACCGTGTTTGATGGGGGAGAGATGGAATGGTTCATGATCGTTCACCGCTCAGAGAGGTTTTTGAACCACAGAGACACAGAGGACACAAAGCTAAAAAACCATTTTAACGCTTCTTATGAGGATTTGCACAAAATATGACAACTGTCATTTGACCATTGGGATAGATTTCTCGTATAATCTCCAGAGAAAATCTACGTAAATCTATATAAAGTTGGTAAAATGACTGAGGATATGCAGGGGCTTTCGCCAGCCCGTAATACAAAAATTGGCTTTTTCCACCTTGGCTCAGGCATGGCAGATGTTTTGACGAGCGGGGTTTGGAATCGGATTATGATTAGCGATTTGGGCGTGAGT